>JANPCW010000908.1:0-2101 GCA_031431155.1 Janthinobacterium sp.
GGGCGAACAGCTTGCCCATTTCCAAGCTAATCAAACTTGCGAACTGCTCGCAGCGTTCTCGCATGATGGCGGCGGCGCGCACAAGCACGGCGGCGCGCTCGGTGAAGCTCTTTATGCGCCAACTGGCAAAGCACGCTGCGGCGCAAGCGAGCTTCGCTTCGAGTTGCCCGGCGTCATATTCCGGAAACGTTTCGCCGGTTTTTCCATCGTAGGGATTGGTCGTTTGGTATGCCATCATTTCCTCTCGAAGTCGTTAGTGTGCCAAGTGGCTCCAGCGACGGGAAGGCCTGCGGGAACATCTTGAGCTCGGCCTTCAGTATGGCGCAATCGCCCGCTGCGCGACACACCGCAGAAACAGGTCGATGTGCGACAAGCGAAATTTCAGGAGATTCTAATCCGGCGCTGCCGGTCGACGCCGTGCTTCCGTTACTGAACTTGGCCGCGCGTGGAAGGGTCAGGCATCTGCAACGCCCACCCGTTTGAACAGGTTGATGTTGGTGGGCTGATAGCCGAGCTTCGCATAGAGGGCCTGGGCGCCTGTGTTGTGACCGAAGACATGCAACGCGATTCCAGATAGATCGAGCCTCCGAACCATCTCCTCCAGCGCGACAAAGGCGCGTTGCGCGTGGCCCTCGCGTTGACGCTCCGGCCTGACGCTGACGTCGAACACGTACGCTACCCGGGCATTGAACTGCGTCTGCACCGCGAACCAAAATATCCCTACTGGGGCAGATTGTGAATCAATGATCGTGAACAGATAGTTGTCATTGGTTTTGACACCGTGCGGTAGTAGCTCGGCGTACTCTTTAATCGCCAGTTCGAGCGAAGCATCCTTTGACCACTGGCCAGACGCCACCTTGCCCGAAGCGTAGGCCGGGATCGTTTCCGCAAGCCATACGGTGTATTCGGGCTCTGTCATCGGTCGCAGGAGTGTCACGGCGGTTCTTTCAGGTGTTTTAACGTATTGTATGCCACAAGTCCCGCGGGATAAGTGTGACTGAGGAGTGACTGAGGCATGCATTGATCACGCCAATAATCAACGCAACTTTGCCGTGAAGACTATGCATACGGTTGCCCGCTAACGCTTGAGATCAGCGGCAGCCGAAGACATTCCGCTGGAGCGGAGGGTTAGCCCTGGCTTTGTACGTACACATGCGCTGCGACTCCGATGAGGAGACAAACCAGGGCAACAATGTCGGCCATGAAAACGCGCGCAATTTGTGCGTTGTAACCGCCGACCGACCAGGCTAGCCACAGGAACGCGATGACACTGACGAAGCCACCTATGAACGCAAAAGTTTGAAGTGAGGGCCGAAAAGCGGCGAACAGAAAGAACAAACCAAGGATGCCGAACATCACAGCACGATGGCGCATGAGGATGGCCAGGTTGGGCTCGTCAAAGGACAGGCCATACAACGCGGTAAGCCGCTCGCTCCCCAGCACACCGGACAGCGGCAGCAAGTGCATGACGGCAACTACAACAAGCATCGCTGATACGAGATGACGCATGCGCATGGGTTTCTTAAGGGGCTAACGCAATGGATGGCGCAATCCTACCGGATAGAAAGAGGACCGAGGCATACATAGATCATGCAAGACCCATTAAGACGCCAACTGCCGCAGTCTTGCGTACCAAGCCGATTAAGATGCAACCCACTTGACGCAGTCCCTTGTATCATTGGACCAACCACCATTTCCATTCTCGATCTTAACCGGACGCACTCAATGACAATTAAAATCAGCCAACAGTTTGACGCCGGAGCCATCGACGTGCTGCGCGCCGACAGCCCAGCATCGATCGAACTGAACATCCGCAAGGATTCCCACGCCGATTTTACCCAGTGGTTTTACTTTCGGCTGCAGGGTGCGCAGGCGCAAGCGTGCACCATGCGTTTCATGAATGCGGACGCGGCGGCTTATCCGGATGGCTGGAAAGATTACCAGGCCGTGGCCAGTTATGACCGCCAGACCTGGTTCCGCGTCCCGACCAGCTTCGACGGCAAGGTCATGACGATCAGCCACACGCCGCAGCAAGACAGCGTCTACTACGCCTACTTCGAGCCGTACTCGTGGGAACGCCACCTGCAATTGCTGGACCGCG
>JANPCW010000909.1:0-1806 GCA_031431155.1 Janthinobacterium sp.
CTTCGATGCACTTGGGCAAATTGGTGTTCGCGCAAATCACGCAGCATTTGCCGCTGACGACGTTTCGTCGTTGCGTGGCGCGCTATGGCGGCGAGCACAAGGTCAAGAGAAGTGGTCCCAGGAAATCGGACAGCCGGCTAAGTGGAGACTCTGCTCTAATTGAGCGGCGAAAGCCGCATAGATAGGAGCAAAGCAGATGAAACGACCCCGCCGTAATCACTCAGCGACCTTCAAGGCGAAAGTAGCACTGACAGCGATCAAGGGCGAACTGACCTTGGCACAATTGGCCGAACGTTTTGATATTCATCCGAATCAAGTTTCGCAATGGAAGGACGAATTGTTGCAGCGGGCCGCTGAGGTTTTTGCCACCGCCGCCGACAATCGCGGGCCGGCGCCGGACTTGAAGGCGCTGCACGCCAAGATTGGCCAGCAGGCCTTGGAAATCGATTTTTTGGCGGGCGCGCTCGGTCGCGGCAACGATGCGAGCGCAAAGCGATGATCGATACCAATCACCGGCTTCCCGTGGTTCGGCAGGCGCAACTGCTGGAGTTGTCGCGCTCATCGGTCTACTACCTGCCGCGCCCCACGTCGAGCGAGGATTTGGCGTTGATGCGCCGCATTGATGAGCTGCATCTTGAGCGCCCGTTCGCGGGCAGCCGCATGATGCGCGACTTTCTCAAAGGCGAAGGCCATTTCATCGGTCGCAAGCACGTTGCGACGCTGATGAGGACGATGGGCATCGAAGCTTTGTACCAGAGACCCAATACCAGCCGGCGCCACGCCGCACACCCGATCTACCCGTACCTGCTCAGGCACCTGCCGATCGAACGCCCGAATCACGTTTGGGCGATGGACATCACCTACGTGCCGATGGCCCGTGGGTTCGTCTATCTCGCGGCGGTCATGGATTGGGCGAGCCGGCGGGTACTCGCCTGGCGTGTGTCGATCAGTATGAGCACCGAGTTCTGCATCGACGCCCTGCAAGAGGCCCTTGCCCGCTACGGCACACCCGAGATCTTCAACACCGACCAGGGCAGTCAGTTCACCAGCACCGAGTTTACTCAAACGCTCAAGGATCACGCCATCCGGATCAGCATGGACGGCAAGGGCTGCTGGCGCGACAATGTCTTCGTTGAGCGGCTGTGGAAGACGATCAAGTACGAGGAAATCTATTTGCGTGCTTACGACTGCGTCAGCGATGCGCGAGCCGGCATCGGCAAGCATTTCATGTTCTACAATCAACGTCGGCCCCATACCGAACACGGCGGCGACACACCGGATTCGATGTACTTCGGTAATCTTGAAATGAAGCAAGTAGCATGACCAACCCGGCAGAGACTCCACTTAAAAACCCGGAATATCTGTCCAAATGCTTGGGACCACTTCTACCCAACCCACTTCTTGAATTGCAACTATACACAAGGGTGAGGCACGTTCTGGACACATCCGAAAAGTTAATAGTGCCAGCGTCACATTTCCCCCATCGCCGGTCACACAAGAAACGCTGGCCCCATTTTCTTTAAGTTTGCTCGGAGATATTCATGCCAACCCTCGCAACAGACAATCTTGCAGTGCTGGTCGATGCAGATAACGCCCAGGCATCTGTCATTGGAGAACTTCTGGCGGAAGTGGCAGGATATGGTACCGCAACAGTAAAGCGCGCCTATGGGGATTGGACAACATCAAATTTAGCTGGCTGGAAGGATGTATTGCATGTTCATGCCATTCAGCCCATACAGCAGTTCGTATATACAACCGGGAAGAATGCAACCGACTCAGCACTAATTATCGAGGCTATGGATCTTC
>JANPCW010000910.1:0-6381 GCA_031431155.1 Janthinobacterium sp.
GGTGTCCGACTGCCGCTCGCTGGCGCGCTTCGAGCTGCGCGGCATTCCGCCGATGGTGGCCGGCGCCGCGCGCATCCGGGTGCGCTTCCAGATCGACGCCGACGGGCTGCTCAGCGTGTCGGCGCGCGAGCAAAGCACCGGCATCGAAACCCAAGTCACGGTCAAACCCTCGTATGGGCTGGACGATGCGCGGATTGCCGCGATGCTCAAGGATGCCTACGAGGGCGCCGACACCGACATGCAGATGCGCATGCTGCGCGAAGCCCAGGTACAAGCAAGGCGCCTGATCGACGCCACCGCAGCGGCGCTGGCCGAGGATGGCGCGGCCCTGCTGGCGCCGCCCGAACGCGCCGCCATCGCGCGCCTCATTTATGCGGTGGCGGACATCATCGAAACGGGCGGTGACGCGCCCGACGGCGGCACCAAAGCGCTTAAGACTGCCACCGATGCGCTTAATGCGGCAACCGCGCAATTTGCAGCACGGCGCATGGATGCCAGTGTCCGGCGCGCATTTTCCGGGCAACGCGTCGATCTGCTTGAAGGCGTTTTAGGAATTTAACTGCCATGCCGAACATTACCATTGAACCGCATCCCGACCTGTGCGTCGATGGCGCCGTGTTCGAAGCGCGCAGCGGCAGCTTCCTGTGCGACGCGCTGCTGCGCAACGGCATCGCGCTCGAGCATGCCTGTGAAAAATCATGCGCGTGCGCGACCTGCCACGTCATCGTGCGACACGGTTTCGACACGCTGGCGCCAGCGAGCGAGGACGAGGAAGACCAGCTCGACCGCGCCTGGGGCGCCGAACCGAACTCGCGCCTGGCCTGCCAGGTGGTGCTACGCGACCAAGAGCTGGTGCTTGAATTGCCGCGTTATACGGTCAACCTGGCGCGCGAACGCGGTTGACCAAAACGTAGGGCGGAAAAGCGAAGCGAATTGCGAACGCTATTCGGGCACTGGAAAAATCATTCGCCGCCTTCCGCCGTAAGGGATGAGCGATTGGCTCGCCTTTGCCGGCGGATAGCGCTGCGCTCATCCGCCCTACATCACAGCCCATACAACGCAAGCCGGTATGAGATTGTGGCAAACCCGACAAACGCTACGCGCTCAGGTTCCGCCGCATCCGGACCTACCGATCCCAAGCCATTGAAAACAAAGAATTTTCTCCATTTACAACGGCCTGGCACATGACTTGCTGTACATGGTTATGAGGATTTCTCGATCAACCAGCCTGGCGGACATCATGGTCACGATCAACGACACTACCCTGCGCGATGGCGAGCAAACCGCCGGGGTCGCTTTCACGTGCGATGAAAAAATCGCGATCGCACAGGCGCTGCACAGCATCGGCGTGCCGGAACTGGAAATCGGCGTGCCGGCGATGGGTGCGGCGGAGATCGATGTCATCGGCGCCATCGCCGCGCTCGGCATGGATACCACCCTCATGGTGTGGGGCCGCATGTGCGAATCCGACATCGCCGCGGCGGCGCGCTGCAACATCGACATCGCCAACCTGTCGCTGCCCGTGTCCGATATCCAGATCGAGCACAAGCTGCGGCGCGACCGCGACTGGGTCCTGGCGCAAATCCGGCACCTGGTGCCGCGCGCGCTCGATCTCGGGATGGAGGTGGCCCTGGGCGGCGAAGACGCTTCGCGCGCCGACATGGATTTCCTGCTGCGCGTGGTGGAGACGGCGCAACAAGCGGGCGCGCGCCGCTTCCGCTTCGCCGACACCTTAGGCCTGCTCGATCCATTCACGACCTACGATCGGATCCGCACACTGCGCAGGGCGGTCGATATCGAGATCGAAATTCACACCCACAACGACCTTGGCCTAGCCACCGCCAACACGCTGGCCGCCATCCGCGCCGGCGCGACCCACGCCAACACCACCGTCAACGGGCTCGGCGAACGCGCCGGCAACGCGCCGCTGGAAGAAGTGGTGATGGCGCTGCGCCATCTGCATGGGATCGACACGGCGATCGACACCCGCTATTTGCCACAAATATCGCAACTGGTTGCCACGGCATCGGGCCGCCCGGTGGCTGCCAACAAGAGCATCGTGGGTGAGGCAGTGTTTACACACGAGTCCGGCATCCATGTCGATGGGCTCATGAAAAATCCGGCCAATTACGAGAGCTTCAGCCCTGCCGAGCTGGGGCGCGCCCACCGCACCGTGCTCGGCAAGCATTCCGGTTCCCATGCCGTCAAGGATGCGTACGCCAGGCTGGGAATCGCACTATCGAAAGGCGACGCCCAACGCATGCTCGACAAGATCCGCTTGCACGCAATGTGCGCCAAACGCCCGCCCGAGCCAGAAGAACTGGCCTTGTTTTACCAGAGCAGCCTTCACGGCGTTGCCAGCATGAAGCCCAATCACAACGGATCCATCCACGGAGGCCAAACAAAATGAACACCCTGGTACAACGACTGACGCAACTTTCGGCGGCTGAAGAATTTTTCGATTTTTTCGGCGTGCCGTACGAGCAATCGGTGATCAACGTGAGCCGTCTGCACATTCTGAAGCGATTCTATCAATACATGCGCCAAGAGCAAGGACTCGATGTGCTGGACGACGTCGCCATGTTCAAGCGCCTGCGCGCACTGCTGGCCCAGGCCTACGGCGACTTCGTGCGCTCCACGCCGGCCAGGGAGAAGGTGTTCAAGGTGCTGCAGGACGCCACCAGCAAAAGCGTTTCGCTCGATTCGCTGCGCATGACAATGCGCGCAGCGCGCTAAGGAGAACGACATGCACATCGTCGTCTGTATCAAGCAAGTCCCCGACAGCGCGCAAATTCGCGTGCACCCGGTCACCAATACCATCATGCGCCAGGGCGTACCGGCCATCGTCAATCCCTACGACCTGTTCTCGCTGGAAGAAGCGCTGCGCCTGAAAGACTTGCACCGCGGGCGCGTGACGGTGCTATCGATGGGGCCGCCGCAAGCCGAAGCGGCGCTGCGCAAATGCATCTCCTACGGCGCCGACGATGCGATCCTCGTCACCGACCGCGCCTTTGCCGGCGCCGACACGCTGGCCACCTCGTTCGCCCTGGCGGCGGCGATCCGCAAGATCGACGCCGACATGAAGGTCGACCTGGTATTCGCCGGCAAGCAGACGATCGACGGCGATACCGCGCAAGTCGGCCCCGGCATCGCCAAGCGCCTGTCCATGCAGTTGCTGACCTACGTGGCGAAGGTCGATGAAGTCGATTTGCAAAAGCGCACCATCCTGGCCCAGCGCCGCGCCGAAGGCGGCGTGCAACTGCTCACCACCCGCCTGCCCTGCCTGGTGACGATGTTGGAGGGCACCAACGAGATGCGTTTCGCCACCATGGAAAACATGTTCCGCGCCGCGCGCTATCCACTCAAGATCTGGAGCCGGGAAGCGGCCGGCATCGAGGACATCAGCAAGATCGGGCTGAAGGGATCGCCGACCCTGGTGAGCAAGGTATTCGCGCCGCAGCCCAACACCCAACCGGCCGAAATAATCGAAACCGAAAGTGGCACGCCGCGCGACGTCGTCATCACGCTGCTGGGAAAATTGACTACCCAGCATCCGAAACTGTGCGAGAGCATGGCGCGAATGGCGCTGTAATTTCATCTTGACGTATCCAGAAACGAGGCATCCCATGAGCGAAGCAACTCCCGTAAAAAAACCCGCCGGCCGCGCCAGGTACGAGCTGGACGACCGCCTCAAGGCCTATAAGGGCATCTGGGTGCTGGTCGAGCACGAACAGGGCGAAGTGCATCCGGTATCGTGGGAACTGATGGGCGAGGCGCGGAAACTGGCCGACAAGCTCGGCGTGGAAGTGGCCGGCGTCGTGCTGGGGCCGCCCGGCAATACCAGCTTGCGCTTTTGCGCGCAAGCGTTCCACCACGGCGCCGACCTGTGCTACCTGATGGCCGACACGATTCTCGCCAATTACCGCAACGATCCCTATACCAAGGGTTTGACCGATCTGGTCAACACCTATCAGCCGGAAATCGTGCTGCTGGGCGCCACCGTGCAGGGACGCGACCTGGCCGGCAGCGTCGCGACCACCTTGCAGACCGGCCTGACGGCCGATTGCACGGAACTGAACATCGACATGGACACGCGCGGCCTGGCCGCGACCCGGCCGACCTTCGGCGGCAGCCTGCTGTGCACCATCGTGACCAAGAACTTCCGTCCGCAAATGGCGACCGTGCGTCCGCGCGTGATGGCCTTGCCGGAGCCCGATCCGACGCGCAGCGGCCGCATCGTCGAGCATCCTCTGGGCATGATCGAGACCGACATCATCACCAAGGTGCTCGAATACATTCCCGACAAGCGCCAGGACAAGCCGCAATTGCCGTTTGCCGACATCATCGTGGCGGGCGGGCGCGGCATGAAAAAAATGGAAAACTTCCAGCTGGTATGGGACCTGGCCCGCGTGCTGGGCGCCGAGGTCGGCGGCTCGCGCCCGGTGGTGCAAGCCGGCTGGATCGAGGCCGAGCGTCAGGTCGGACAAAGCGGCAAGACGGTGCGGCCCAAGCTGTATATCGCCGCCGGCATATCGGGCGCGATCCAGCACCGGGTCGGGATGGAAGACGCCGATGTGATCATCGCCATCAACAGCGATCCGAACGCGCCCATCTTCCAGTTCGCCAGTTACGGCATCGTCGGCAACGCGATGACGATCTTGCCGGCGCTGACCGATGGCTTCCGCCAGCAGTTGGCGGTCGCGCGCAAGGTCGGGTTCGCTTGCCGTACCTAGTGGTAAGTCCAGTTGAATTCGTAGGTAGGGCTGATAAGCCCGACGTTCTGCGCACAATGTTGGGTTTGTCAGCCCAACCTACCATCTGGCACGCAAGGCCGGCTGAACCATTTTCAGGAGAATGAGCATGAGAGAACAATTCGATGCGATCGTCGTCGGCGCCGGCGCCGCCGGCAACGCGGCCGCCTATACGCTGGCCAAGGCCGGCTTGAAAGTGCTGCAACTGGAGCGCGGCGAATCGCCGGGCTCCAAGAATGTGCAGGGCGCGATCCTGTATTCGGATGCGCTGGAACGTATCATCCCCGACTTTCGCGACGATGCGCCGCTGGAGCGGCACCTGATCGAGCAGCGCATGTGGGTGCTGGACGATGAATCCTTCGTCGGCACCCATTATCGCTCGGACGAGTTCAACAAGCCGCCGTTCAACCGCTATACCATCATCCGGGCCCAGTTCGACAAGTGGTTCTCGCAAAAGGTGCAGGAAGCCGGCGCGCTGCTGATCTGCGAAACGACGGTGTCGGAATTGCTGATGGACGGCACGCGCGTGATCGGCGTGCGCACCGACCGCGAAGGCGGCGAGATCTATGCCGACATCGTGATCCTGGCCGACGGCGTCAATTCGCTGCTGGCGACCAAGGCCGGTTTCCACGACGAGATCGCGCCGAAGAATGTTGCGCTGGCGGTCAAGGAAATCCACTTCATGCCGCAGGAAACCATCGAGAGCCGCTTTAACGTCTCGGGCGACGCCGGCGTGGTGATCGAAATGGCGGGCAAGATCACCAAGGGCATGATGGGCACCGGCTTCTTGTACACCAACAAGGAGTCGCTCACCATCGGGGTCGGCTGCATGCTGTCGGACTTCAAGAAGCAAAAGATCACGCCCTACCAGTTGCTGGAACAGATGAAGGAACATCCGTCGATCAAGCCGCTGATCGAGGGCGGCGAGATGAAGGAATACACGGCCCATCTGATCCCCGAAGGCGGCTACAACGCGGTGCCGAAAATCTACGGCGACGGCTGGATGATCGTCGGCGATTCCGGCATGTTCCTCAATGCCGTGCATCGCGAAGGCTCGAACCTGGCGATGACCACCGGGCGCATGGCGGCCGAACTGGTGATCGAACTGAAGGATGCCGGCAAGCCCCTGGATGCGAACCACCTGGCACGATACCGGAACAATCTGGAGCAGTCGTTCGTGATGAAGGATTTGAAGAAGTACAAGAATTTGCACAGCGTGCTCCATGCCAACCCGTATTTTTTCAACACCTACCCCGAGCTGCTCAACCAGTCGGTGCACGAGCTGATCAAGGTCGACGGCGTCGACAAGAAGACCAAAGAAAAAAACATCCGCCACAACTTCGCCCGCCGCCGTTCGCTGTTCGGCTTGATGGGCGATGCCTACAAACTATGGAGGGCTTTCGAATGAGCACCGTCAAAGTCGAAGAGAAACTGTTCCAGAACCGCTACCGGGTCGATACCGGGCACCCGCATATACAGATCAAGGATGCCGACATCTGCACCAACGCGTGCGCAGACCAGCAATGCACGGTGTGCTGCCCGGCCGGCTGCTACACGGTCGAAGGCAACGGACGCGTGGTATTGATTTCCGATGGCTGCATGGAATGCGGCACCTGCCTCATCATCTGCG
>JANPCW010000911.1:0-4123 GCA_031431155.1 Janthinobacterium sp.
TCAACCAAATTCCCAACGCAAAATTGACGCCCTCCTCCCATACTCTCGGCATATACACCGCGAAAGCAGCGAAGATCACAATCGCGGCTCCTAGAATATAGGCGTTCCAAGTAGCAACGGGTATGACCGACGCATATTGCATGATCCAGGGGGAAACAAATAACCACACCCCGAGGAGCAAATTACCCCAGTCTTGCCATCGCTTAACGCTTAGAGTCGTGTCCATATTCCATACTCCTTTCTAACTCAATGACAATAGTTAGATATTTTGAGCGATGAAATTGTTCCCGCAATGAGGTGAGCGCGAGCTTGAGTGCGATAGCGTGGTGGGATTCGTCAAGGCTTGACGGTCTCATTCGCTTGCACTTTCGCAAGGTATGCCCGGATCCGCCTTGCATTGGTACCGACATCGCTTTTGCCGACCCGTGAAACGGACCGCACGTCGATGCGAGAGCCAGTTGCGCTTGACCTCACCCGCACCACGACATCATCCTTGAACCCGAACCATACCGTGCTGGCCGTGGCCTCGATCCGGCCCTCGCTCGGGTCAGCGGCGATCACTTGCCATCCCATCGCTTTCGCCGCCGTCAAGGCATACTCAAAAGCAACTCGGGGGCTAAAAGCGAGCGCCAACGGTTTAAGATCCGGATATCCTTGTCTTTGCGCTGCCGCCACCGCGGGGCCGCCATAGTCGGCGCGGTTTTCAGCTCCTGCGCGCAGCGGCAAAATCGCACGAAATGCCGGAGGGTCAGACAGATCGGTTGTGATGTCGTGAATCGGTGGCACCGCCTTGGCCTGTTGCAACCAGGACCATGGAAGATAGGCCACGCCCAATCCGAGGCAAACACTCAGCAGAAGCCCACCAACGGCGCCCAATCTTGTCTTTGGGATGGCGAGAGCGACCAATGCGCAGGTTGCGACGACCAAGCCACCAACAGCAGCCCACCGAATCATGGTAAATCCTGTGGGATAGGCCCAAAGACCAGCGCGAACACCCAGTCCCGATAATGCCAAGGCAATGGCCGGGAGCAGGGCAAGCAGTACCGCAATACGGCCAGTTTTCATCGTTTTGAATGCATTCGTCATGGTGGCGTCAGCTTATTTTTGACGGGCGCGCCCGGATCAGGGTACCTGTCGAGTCTACACCGCTTTCCAAGGCCTGTACTTTGCGCCATTGCGCTTCGCCGGCAAGTATATTGCGCATCGATCAGACAACAAAAAACCGCATCGCGCGTCCTACGACAATTGCTTACCCCACCCCGGAATAGCCAAGTTGTACCGAGTTGAACGGCCATTTCCAACTCGCAGCAGGATACCTTTATCTTCGAGCTCGGTCAGGTCGCGCGACGAGGTCGCACGCGAGGCGCCCGTCAGGCTCCCGTATTTTTTTGTATTCATGCCTCCTTCGAAGCCATCAGGGCCGGCATCGAGCAGTACATTGAGCATCTTGCGTTGTCGGGGCGATAGTTCCTTGTCCTGATGCGCATGCCAAAACCGCGCCTTTTCTAAGGATTGGTCGATGACGACCGATGCCTCTTCGCACGCCAAGCGCACTTGCGCGATAAACCACACGATCCACTGCGTCACATCGAGCGGTCCGTGCTGGGCGCGTTCCAGCTCGCTATAGTAATCATCACGGCCATCCAGCAGGCGTTGCGAAATGCGCATCAGGCGACTCGCTTCACCGCTGTCGCGGGCAAGTACGAGGTCAATGATCACGCGGCCAACCCGTCCATTCCCGTCTTCAAAGGGGTGTATGGTTTCAAACCACAGATGTGCGAGCGCCGCCTGCACGAGAGTGTCCTGTTCGGTCCGCGCGTTGAACCAGTCAAGCAGTGCATCCATTTCGGCTAGCACCCGGGAAGAAGGCGGTGCTTCGAAGTGCACTTGCTCGCGGCCGATGCGACCACTAACAATCTGCATCGGCTCCGCATGCTCGCGATATGCACCCACAAGTATCTTGACCATGCCCGAAAAACCGGTGGGGAACAAGGCGGCTTGCCAGCCTTTTAGCCGCTCATGGGTCAGCGCGTCGGCCGCCTTGTTGACGGCATCTTCCATGATGTCCAGCAGGCCATCGACATGCCTGGGAACATTGGGACCCTTTTCCACACTGACGCCAAGGCGTCTGGCGACCGAAGACCGCACTGCCAACAAGTCGAGCCGCTCGCCTTCGATTGCGGCCGTTGCGACCGCTTCCTGGCTCCAGGCTTCGGCGACGAGTGTCGTCCGTTGGTCGAAACCGAGCGCGGTCAGCTTCCCTTCAACCACACCTTGGGCACGCCGGGTGCGTGCAATCTCGGCACCGACCAATGCGATGTCGTAGTGCAGTTTTGGCCAGTCCGGGTCTTGCCAGATGAGGCGGCGTGTTTCCATACAAGGTTCGCGTAGCGGGTGATGAGGCGAATATATCACGTTATCGACTCATTTTATGAGTCACTTAAAGTTAATTACCGAATCAAGACTCGGCAAAAAATTTTTCAACTTATCAAATGAGCCGATAAAGCAGGAAAAACGCCTCAAAAACGCCGTTCACAGACCATAACCCGCAACAAAGCTTGTAACGACATATGCCAGTTCGCCCAATCAAGATGACTTTTGGGGGAAACCTCGGCCACCTGACCATGGAGTGATGTCCGCCGCCAGCTCTCGAGGTTACGCCTGCGAGGATCTACGTCCGAGATCGATTTGCCCTTAATACATGCAACACCACATAGCCAATGCATTCGCGCGGCGCCGCCAGCCTCTCGGGTATGCCGGGTGTCCGGCGCTGATCAGTGTTGGTCCGAACTCCTTGAACAACGCGTACTGCTTGAGCGGATGATCAAACACGGCCTCTGCGTCGGCAATGGCCTGCTTGAGCAGTTCGCCAAACCCTTTTTGCGCATACGGGTCTTCCGCCAGCACCTGCTCGATGGTTTTGCGCAGGCGGGCACGGATCAGATCCGTTTCATTGCGTGCTTTTTCCTCGGACACTGGCCTGGATCCTGACAGTTCGAGATACGGTTGCCAGCGGCAGGAACAATGTCTGCTTTGAGTCCGGCAAGCTGATAAAACCGTGATGTCGGTAAAAGGTCTCAGCCGATTCATCCTTGGCGTCAACAACTAAGGCATACGCCGCGATTTCGGCGTTGACGGCGCGATCGAGTGCATCCGCCAACAACGCACCGCCGAGACCCTGTCCTTTGAAGTTTTGATCGACCGCCAAACGCCCCATGCGCACAGCTGGAACGGATGGATAGCGCGGCAGTTTTTTGCCAATGGCAGCGGGAAGGTCGAACAGCAGCACGCTGGTCGATGCCAATGTGTAGTAGCCTACGATACGCTGCTCATGATTCAGTGCAACAAAGCACGCCGTTACCCTGCGGCGAATGTCTTGTGTTACCTGGCGCTGAAAATAGTCGTCCAGCGCTGCCGTCCCGCTGGTGAAGGGCGTGCGGTCATGCGCTGCTTCGAGCGGAATGACGCGGAATGGCGCGCTCGTCACCGAGCACCCAACAGCTTGCGACGACGCGCAAAAGCGCGCTCCAAGGCTGCTGCAGGTTCTGGTGGCGCCAGTAGTGCCCGAGCAAAACACTCTTGATCGGCCAGCGTTAGCCGCATCACTTCAGCCTGTTCGATGGCCCGCTGCGCGGCGTCCTGCACGGCGGACACCACGAAATCAGTCATGGTTCGCCCCTCAATCTCAGCGGCGCGCTTGAGCAACGCGTGTAGATCAGTACTGATCCTGGCTTCAAGTCTGGCGGTAGAAATAGTTGATGACATGAGGTCGTCCTCCTTGATGGAAGTGTACGGCATATTGCCGTAAATTTCCAGATCCGTTCGCCTTTGACGCCTCTACACTCTTAAGAAGCTCACATCAAGTGCATGATTTTAAACGATGTTTTTCAACAGATCTCATCATAAAAACCTAGATATGCAATACGTGCTTCTTCGGCGCGATTTGCGGCCCCGGGCCGATTACTTCGCTCTGATGGCGATGCCCACCCCCTCAACAACCCCTGCTAACAAACCCCATCCAAGAATCGCGCATTTCGACGCAACTCGTGCGCTTCTCTCCCGACAAAAAAAATCCCCTTGCGGGGCTTTTTTAATCCTGGCGGAGAGACGGGGATTCGAACCC
>JANPCW010000912.1:0-2212 GCA_031431155.1 Janthinobacterium sp.
GTTCGGTGCTGCGCAGACGGTCGACATTAGCAAGGGCTGAGGCGCCGGCGCAGGTGCGCGCGTGCTCGGCCCGGTGCCGAGCACGTTCCGAATCGTCTAGAATTACCGCTTCAATCAATTTTTCAAGGGCTGCAGATGACCTTCGCCACCACCGATATTTGCGACGCACACCAGCAATTGCTGGACGATGGCAGGCTGGCGGTATTGCCGCCGGTGTTTCGCCACTTCGGCCGGCACACCAAGTTCTTCGGGCCCGTCGCCACGCTCAAAGTATTCGAGGACAATGCCCTGGTGCGCGCGGCGCTCGAGACGCCCGGTAATGGCTGCGTGCTGGTCATCGATGGCGGCGCCAGCCTGCGCAGCGCGCTGGTGGGCGGTCAACTGGCGCTGCTGGCGCAAGACAATGGCTGGGCCGGCATCGTGGTCGATGGCTGCGTGCGCGACACCGACGAAATCAACGCTTGCGCGATTGGTGTGCGGGCGCTCGCAGCCCATCCCAAGAAGAGCGCCAAGAAGGGCACGGGCGAGCGTGGCATGCACGTTGTCATTGGCGGCGTGCGCGTCGGGCCCGGCGACTGGATCTACGCCGATGCAGATGGCATCCTGGTGGCGCGCCAGCAGGTAGTCTAAGATCGGTGCAATCGTGACGTGTCGGCCAGTTGCAGCCGAACAGCACGCTCGAACATCAGCGACAACCCTCCAAATGCCGCGTATTTTTTCACCATGCGCAATCAAGATTTCACATCGTAAAAAATAAACAATGGAAATCGTCGAATCCCTCCCGTTTTAAGAAACTGCGTTTCGCATCATGCCGTCTGATTGCTAAGTAATTGAATATAAACGAATTTATTTAAGTTGTATGTCTTATATAAGACTCTTGTTGCTACGCACAAAAGAGTCTATTATTTGTTTAACGGAATTCGTTTTTTTACTTTCAATGTCAATCGGAGGAATCATGTCGACTCGTGAACAGCAAGTAGCATCCCTGCAAAAAGAGTGGGATACCAATCCACGCTGGAAGGGTGTCGTTCGCAACTACACGGCCGACGATGTCGTCCGTCTGCGCGGTTCGCTGCAGATCGAGCACACACTGGCCAAGCGCGGCGCGGAAAAATTGTGGGACCTGGTCACCAACGAACCGTTCGTCAACGCGCTTGGTGCCCTGACCGGCAACCAGGCGATGCAGCAAGTGAAGGCCGGCTTGAAAGCGATCTACCTGTCGGGCTGGCAAGTTGCCGGCGATGCCAACAATGCCGGGGAAATGTATCCTGACCAATCGTTGTACCCGGCCAACTCGGTGCCGACCGTCGTCAAGCGCATCAACAATACCTTTACCCGCGCCGACCAGATCCAATGGTCCGAAGGCAAGGACGACATCGACTTCTTCGCCCCTATCGTGGCCGATGCGGAAGCCGGTTTCGGCGGCGTCCTGAATGCCTACGAACTGATGAAGTCGATGATCGACGCGGGCGCCGCCGGCGTTCACTTCGAGGATCAACTGGCATCGGTCAAGAAATGCGGCCACATGGGTGGCAAGGTGCTGGTTCCATCGCGCGAAGCCGTCGAAAAGCTGACCGCCGCCCGCCTGGCAGCCGACGTCATGGGGACCTCGACCCTGGTGATCGCCCGCACCGATGCCGAAGCGGCCGACCTGTTGACCTCCGATGTCGACGACAACGACCGCCCATTTTGCACCGGCGAGCGCACCGTCGAAGGCTTCTACAAGACCCGTCCTGGGATTGAGCAGGCGATCTCGCGCGCACTGGCCTACAGCCCGTACGCCGACCTGGTCTGGTGCGAAACCGGCAAGCCCGATCTGACGTTCGCCAAGCAGTTTGCCGACGCTGTCCATGCCAAATTCCCCGGCAAGATGCTGGCCTACAACTGCTCGCCTTCATTCAACTGGAAGAAGAACCTGGACGACGCAACGATCGCCAAGTTCCAGACCGAACTGGGCGCGATGGGCTACAAGTTCCAGTTCATCACGCTGGCCGGCTTCCACAGCCTCAACTACTCGATGTTCAACCTGGCGCATGGCTACGCGCACAACAACATGACGGCCTTCGTCGAGCTGCAGGAAGCCGAATTCGCGGCTGCGGACAAGGGCTTCACGGCGGTCAAGCACCAGCGCGAAGTGGGCACTGGCTACTTCGATGCCGTGACACAGACGGTGCAGGGCAGCGCCGCCTCCACCACCGCGCTCAAGGGCTCG
>JANPCW010000913.1:0-5165 GCA_031431155.1 Janthinobacterium sp.
ATGTTCCTGGTGCCGGGAGCCGGAATCGAACCGGCACGCTGTTACCAGCGCGGGATTTTGAGTCCCGTGCGTCTACCTATTCCGCCATCCCGGCAACGCGAACGAATTATCACTGATTTGAGTGAATCAGGCAACCCTTTCAACCCATTTTAGTGGTTGCGGGCAAATTCGTCGGCAATTCATAGGCATATCTTTGTGGCTACGTGCGGGCGTCGCAATCTTCCCGGCGCCTTACCGCTGCAGCGCCCCTCCCAACTTTGGCGCGGCCGTGCTTGCGGCAGCGATGATGGCCGCCATCATCAACAATCAAACAACGCCGCTACTGTGCCTCGTTTTCAAGACTCTGAGGTGGGCTGTGGTGTTCGGATTTATGCCGTTGACGCTACATGGAAAGAGCCGAACTAACTTTGCAGTATCTCAAGATTAGGCGTGCTGTTGATGCCGGTTAAATGTTGCACGAATTAACTAACAGGAAGTTTTATTGGTGCTATTTTTAGGTTTCGCCGCGGCACACCAATAAAGAGGGGCAACTTTTTTGGCAAACTAATCCAGTCATGCGTTTTTCGAGCAAAGGCAAAGGATTGTGTCAACCCAGAGCTGGCCGGTCGCGTGCGCGTCCGGAAGCCTCGGGGTTACTCTTCGGCCGGCAAGAGATGGCCAAATCAGTCGGTTATTTAGCGAGATTACCAACCCAACTGGAGAAACCCATGAATACACCTCAGCGCAAGCTCCTCGCTGCCGCCGTCGCTCTCGCGCTCGTCGCGGGGGCGGCCCAGGCCGGCCTGGAACGAGTGGGGCCCAACGGGACTGCGCCTTCCCAGGGTAACTACCCGATCTGGTACCAAGACACCAGCGGCCTGGCACTCGAGTTCTGCGACCCGATCAATGCAGAGGAAGCGAGAGGCGGCTGGTGCCTGTTGGGGCTCGCTGAAGTGCCGGTGGCGCCCGAGGTGTTTCCTACCGCATTTTTCGATGAACATTTCTATTACGCAGCAAGCGCGGGCATGACCACGGCCGGCGGCGTCAATGCGCTGTTGGTGCTGGCGGTGGAGGCCGCGTTCGCCGCCGATGTCGTGCCCGGCGGGCAGATCACCTTTTCGCGGATACGGGTCAGGCTCAACACTGCGCCGGTGACCGGGCGATACCGCTTCATCCATCCCTATGGCGAGGAATTGATCGACGCGGTACAGGGGGAGCGTATTTTTTTCACCGATGACGTCGGCATCAACTGCCCGCCAGGCACTTTCGACTGCGCCCTAAATTCGCGCCTGGGCCCCTTCGTGGTGGCTTCCAACGCCCCCGGCGGGGCCGAACTGGCGGCCATCGCCGGCCCGGTTCCAGGCAAGCTGTACCTCGCCGATCCGGCCCGGCTCGGACCGGTCACCGGCAGCACCTTGCCGCCCTTCACAGACTCCACCGGGGCCATAAAAAATCACAATATCTTTCGGATCGAGGGCCCAGCCGGCTCGGCGCTGGGGGGAATCGATGCCCAGGGTAAGACGGTTGATTGGATCGAGACCACTGCGTTCTCCCTGATGGGCCGGGCCTTCACCGGCACGCTGCCGAGCCGGATCGACGTCGAGCGCGCGACCTATACGCGCGACAATACGGTCACCAAGCTGGACGTTTTCGCCAGCGCTTTCCCCACCGCGCTGCCGCGCTTGCCGAGCCAGCCCCGTCCCGATAAGGTGGCGCCGCAACTGACATTCTTCGATGTGCCATGCACCGGCAGGTCCGACGAAAGGGGCACGCTGCACCCGCCGTTTAGCGCACCGCTGCTTGGTACCGAGGTCCAGATGTTCGCCGCCGGCGCCAAGCATTGGGGGCAGATCGTCCCAACCTTGCTGCCGAAAACGGTGTGTGTCAAGGACGGCAGCGCGCGCGACGCCAGCGGCCGCCTGGCGCCCGCCTTTGTTTCGCAGGATGTGAGTGACGCCGTGACCGTTACCGATGCCCAGTTCGATCCGCGCACCGGCACGCTGACCGTGGCCGCCACGTCGAGCGACACCATGTCGGCGCCGAAGCTGAGCTTGGCTTTCGATAGCTTCCTGGGCGAACTGACGAACGGCCAGATTGTCGTCCCTGGCCTCATCGCTCCGCCATCGGTGGTACGGGTGCTGTCGAGCCGCCAAGGCAAAGGCGAGTTCGAGGTGCGGGTCGGGTTGGGCGGCGGCTCGACCCCGCCCGGGGTCCCGGCGGCGCTAAATGATACGTTCAACTTCAACGAGGACGCCGGCGCGCAAACGCTCGACGTGCTAAATAACGATACCAATGCCAGTGGGGGGACGATCACCATCACCTCGCTGCCGCAGCTCGGGAGCGTGGTAGTGACTGGCGGGAGGGTGACCTACACGCCCAAGCCCGATGCCAATGGAGGCGATGCCTTCACGTACACGGCGACGGTCGGCGCGCAAGTGTCGAACGTGGCCAACGTGACGATGAACATCAAACCGGTCAACGATGCGCCAACCGCCGTCAACGACAGTACCAACGCAATCGCCAACGTGCCGCAGTTGATCAATGTCGTGGCCAACGACATCGACCCTGACGGCGTCACCGATATCATCGCCACCATGAACCTCTCGCAGCCGGTGGGTAACCTGGGGCAGGTGGGTGCATCAACTTCGGTTGCCGGCGGGGTCGTGACCTTCAAGGCCAGCGCGCCCGGCAGCTACACCTTCACCTACCAGGCTCAGGACAGCGCGCAAGTCACCTCGGCCAACACGGCGACGGTGACGGTGCAAGTGGCTGCGGCTGAAACCGTGAACGTTGGCCGCGCCGAGTACGTTCGCAGCAAGGGCCGTTTGCGGGTCCAGGGCACGATTGACCCAGTGGCGAACCAGACGATCAAGCTGGAGTTCGTCAATATAGGCGGCGCCGTGGTCGGACTGGCTGGAACGGCGACCGTGGTTGCGGGCGGTGCTTGGGCGCTCGACACTGTGGTGGCACTTCCCGCCGGCACGAGCGCGCTCAGGGCGACGACGTCGAACGGCACGGTACGCCCGATAACGCTTACCTTCAAGTAGGGGCGCACCGGCAACCGCAACAACGAATCCCGGGCCAAGGTCCGGGATTCGTTGTTGGTCGCGCTGTGCGAAGACAAGTACTGCGCGCTCAATACCTGAGCTCGATGGGGGTCTGACCGGTAGACGATTAGTTGGTGATATCGGCGTTGTCGCCTTCGCCGCCGGCCTGGCCATCCTTGGCGTAGGAGACGATATCGAACTCTGCCTTGCTGCCTGGAGCGCGGTAGACGTAGAGGTGACCCCACGGGTCGGATGGAATATTTTTCTTCAGATACGGGCCGTTCCAGCGGTTTGCTTCGGCCGGCTTGACCAGCAATGCCGCCAGCCCTTCCTCGGTACTGGGGTAGCGCCCGACATCGAGGCGATAGGTGTCGAGAGCCTTTTCAAACGATTCGATCTGCGCTTTGGCGACTGTGATTTCAGACTTGCCCAGCTGAGCAAAATATTTCGGGCCAACATAAGCGGCCAGCAAACCGATGATCACCATGACCACCAGCAGTTCGAGTAGCGTAAAGCCAGCTGCGCTGGACTTGCTTAGCGGCGGCATGGACGCACCAGCGGGACGGAAAAGGCTTTGGATTTCATGGTAGTCGCTTTTAAAGGGTTGCTGCTGCGCGCGATTCGAAGCGGGGCCACCGAAGGCGCGCAGCACACTAGGAAAATCTGTGAGGAACCAAAGAAATGACGTTCCCACTACCAGCCTGATCTTGCAGCTGTTCAATTTTTGCAAGCAGGTTTAACAATGTTTCCAACCATGGATAGCGATTGAAGCGCTTGGTTTTATTGATCCTTTCCAATTCGGAAAGCAGTTTTGGCGTAAAGATCCGAGGTTGCTTGCTACAACCGACGCCGCCATAAAATTGCGCCCGTTTGCCCAGGTACGCTAGGGCACATTGACGCTGATAGGCGATGACATTGCCGTCACAAGGATCGATTTCATCGTTGCCGCGGAATCGCGCGCATTGCTGTTGGTACCCTTGCCAATCGCCCTGAACGTTCTTTGCTGGCACCATGCTGGAAAAGAATTTTTGCTCGAGGATAGTTGAATCTGGTCTCTCTAACATATAACCTCCACATTGCATTTCGGCCACTTGTGGCAATATGGCAACAATAAAGCAACGCGGAAATTCACAATTGATTTGGGACAAATATGTTCTTAATGACATCAAAATTCACGTCTGCTGCAGGCCGTCCTCACGCAATGGCGGCAGCTGCTGCGCATTCAATTGCGCCGCGATCCGCCGCCAAATATGCCGCCCAGCACACCGCGAATGATCTCGCGGCCCACCGTACTGCCGATGCTGCGTACGGCCGACTTGGCCATCGCTCCGGCTAATCCTTCGTGCTTGCCGCCGCGCGGGCCGGTGCTGCCGAACAGCATGTCGCTGAGGCCGCCGAGCAGCCCGCCGCCAGCCGGTGCGCTCGCTGGGGTCGCCGGCTTGGCATTTTCGGCCACGCTTTGCGCCGCATCGGCGCCGGCGATCACGCGATTCTTGATTTTTTCGTAGGCCGATTCGCGGTCCACCGATTTTTCATACACGCCAGCGACCAGCGAGCCGTCGATCAAGGCGCGGCGCTGGTCGGAGGTGATCGGGCCGATCTGGCTGCCGGGCGGAATCACGTACACGCGCTCGGTGACGCTGGGCCGGCCCTTGGCATCGAGGAAGCTGATCAGGGCTTCGCCCACCGCCAGTTCGGTGATGGCCGTCTCGACGTCGAGCCCCGGATTGGCGCGCATGGTGCTGGCCGCGGCCTTCACCGCCATCTGGTCGCGCGGGGTAAAGGCGCGCAGCGCATGCTGCACCCGGTTACCCAGCTGCGCCAGCACGCTGTCGGGGATGTCGAGCGGGTTCTGTGTCACAAAGTAGACCCCCACACCTTTGCTGCGTACCAGCCGAACCACCAGCTCGATCCGTTCCACCAGGGCGGCGGGGGCTTCCTTGAACAGCAGATGGGCTTCGTCGAAGAAAAACACCAGCTTGGGCTGCTCCAGGTCGCCCACCTCGGGCAGTTGCTCGAACAGTTCGCTCAGCATCCATAGGAGAAAGGTGGCGTACAGGCGCGGGCTGTTCATCAACTGGTCGGCAGCGAGGATGTTGATCACACCGCGGCCATCGGTGGTCTGCATGAAATCGGCAA
>JANPCW010000914.1:0-2652 GCA_031431155.1 Janthinobacterium sp.
ACGGCAGCCACGCGGCCGCCTTGGGGACGATCTCCGTGTGGCTCGCGGCCGTCCTGGCCTTGGCCAAAGCGGCCAAGACCAAGTAATTCATGATCAGCGTTGGCAGGATCGCCCGCCGATCCTGCCAAAACGGCTTCGAGCGCGCGCTGATGCTGCATTCATGGCGCGCGCTCTCGCACTGGAGAACTTGTATGTCCGCTACATCCCTATCCCCGTCCCGTCCCGCAACTGGAAATTCTGCGCGCTCCGCAGCGTCGGGCAGCCGCCTTGCCGCGCTGGCCGACACCTGGTTGCCGCGCCTGGTCCTGTCACCGACCATCCTTGCCTCACTGATCTTTGTCTACGGCTTCATCGGCTTGACCGCCTACCTGTCGTTGACCGAGTCGCGCATGATGCCCAACTATGAGTATGCCGGCTTCGGCCAGTATGCCACCCTGTTCGAGATCGACCGTTGGTGGGTCGCGGCCGCCAATCTGGGCATTTTCGGCGGACTGTTCATCCTCATTTGCCTGGGTATCGGCCTGTTCATGGCGGTCTTGCTCGACCAGCGCATCCGCGCCGAAGGCGCACTGCGCGCCATCTACCTGTACCCGATGGCCTTGTCGTTCATTGTCACGGGCGCGGCTTGGAAATGGATCTTGAACCCTGGCCTTGGGCTGGAAAAAATGATGCATGACTGGGGCTTTCCGAATTTTTCCTTCGACTGGTTGGTCAACTCGGAAATGTCGATCTATACGGTGGTGATCGCCGCCGTTTGGCAATCATCGGGCTTTGTGATGGCCCTGTTTCTGGCCGGTTTGCGCGGCGTCGATGACAGCATCATCAAGGCTGCCATGGTCGACGGCGCCAATTTACCGACGATCTACCGGCGCATCGTGATCCCGGCCCTGCGCCCGGTATTTTTCAGCGTGCTGCTGGTACTGGCCCATATTGCGATCAAGAGCTTCGACCTGGTGATGGCGCTCACGGCCGGCGGGCCCGGCACCTCGTCGGACGTGCCCGCCATCTTCATGTACCAGTTCTCGTTCACGCGCGGCCAGCTTGGCCTGGGCGCAGCATCGGCCATGATGATGCTGGCCACGGTGCTAGCCGTGCTGGTGCCACTCATGTATATGGAAACCAAAGGAGCACGCCATGGGCACTGATTCACATACTGACGCGAACCGGCGCCCCAGCGCCGGGCGCATCCTGATCTACCTGCTGCTGACCTTGTGCGCGCTGTATTACCTGGCGCCGCTGTACGTGATGTTGACCACCTCGCTCAAGCCGCTCGACGAAATTCGCACCGGCAATTTGCTCGACTTCCCGCTGCATCCGAGCACGGCGGCCTGGGGCAAAGCTTGGGGCGCGGCCTGCACCGGCGTCAGCTGCGAAGGCCTGTCGCCCTACTTCTGGAACTCGGTGAAGATGGTGCTGCCGGCGGTGCTGATTTCAAGCCTGATCGGCTCACTGAACGGCTATGTCCTGGCGCACTGGCGCTTTCGCGGCTCCAATATCGTGTTCACCGCGCTTATGGTCGGCTGCTTCATTCCATTCCAGGTCGTGATCCTGCCGATGGCAAGGGTGCTGGGGATGGCCGGCCTGGCCAACACGACCGGCGGCTTGGTGCTGGTTCACATCATCTACGGCATCGCGTTCACGACGCTGTTCTTCCGCAATTACTACGTGTCGGTGCCGGAAGAGCTGGTCAACGCGGCGCGCATCGATGGCGCTGGATTTTTCACAATCTATCGACGCATCATCTTTCCGCTGTCGCTGCCGATCTTCATGGTGTGCTTCATCTGGCAATTCACCCAGATCTGGAATGATTTCCTGTTCGGCGTCGTGTTCGGCGGCTCCGATGCGCAGCCGGTGACCGTTGCGCTCAACAACCTGGTCAACACATCGACCGGGGTGACCGAATACAACGTGAACATGGCAGCCGCGATCATTGCCGCGCTGCCCACGCTGGTGCTGTACATGGTGGCCGGCAAGTATTTCGAGCGCGGCCTGACGGCGGGCGCAGTCAAAGGCTGATTCATCATTACAACTAAATGTTAGCGGCGGCGCGCCCACAGTAGCGCGCTTGCCGGATAACACTGTCAGGAGACACAACATGGCTAGTTTATCAATCCGCAATATCCGCAAAATCTATCCGAACGGCGCTGAAGTCTTGAAAGGCATCGATCTCGAGATCGAAGATGGCCAGTTTCTGATCCTGGTCGGGGGCTCCGGATGCGGTAAGTCGACCTTGCTGAACATGATCGCCGGCCTCGAAACGATTTCCGAGGGAGAAATCCTGATCGGCGAGCGCTGCGTCAACAATATCCCGCCCAAATCGCGCGACATTGCCATGGTGTTCCAGTCGTATGCGCTGTATCCGACCATGACGGTGCGCGAGAATATTTCCTTTGGCCTTGGCATCCGTAAGGTGCCCAAGGACGAACAAGCGAAAATCGTGGCGCGCGTGGCCGAGACCTTGCAGATGACCCACCTGCTCGACCGCAAGCCGGCCATGCTGTCGGGCGGCCAGCGCCAGCGCGTGGCGATGGGCCGCGCCATTGCGCGCGACCCGGCATTGTTCCTGTTCGACGAGCCCTTGTCGAATCTGGACGCCAAGCTGCGGGTGGAAATGCGCGCGGAAATCAAGCTGATGCATCAACGGCTGGGCAC
>JANPCW010000915.1:0-4926 GCA_031431155.1 Janthinobacterium sp.
CATGATCTTCGAGGGAATCGTGCGCAATACCGCGGCCGCGCCGCGTTCCTGGTTGTAGGCGTTGACGCGAAAGCGCGCCAACCCCGGGATCGCGAACGAAAAATCGACCTCGAGCAGTTCTTCATAGGCCTTGCGCTGGCCATCGTTCATGATGTCATAGATCATGCCGTGCACATCCTTGTGCTCGAGCGGCGGCAGGTTGATGCGGCGCACGTCGCCATGCACCCGTATCATCGGCGGCAAACCGGCCGACAGGTGCAGGTCGGAAGCTTTATTCTTGACGGAAAATGCGAGTAGTTCTGAAATGTCCATTTATAATTCCTGTGCCTGCTGTGAATGGGCCCGCCGAAGGGCCACCGAGGGCGCCCAGGCACACGCTCCGAAGTGCTTAACTGAAACGTTTATGATCGCCCGTCAATGATTATGTCCACAATCGAGCTCAACTTGCAAGCTGTGCATGCCATT
Source organism: Janthinobacterium sp. (assembly GCA_031431155.1). Lineage (GTDB taxonomy): Bacteria > Pseudomonadota > Gammaproteobacteria > Burkholderiales > Burkholderiaceae_D > JANPCW01. The sequence continues at coordinate 466 of JANPCW010000915.1, forward strand.
ATTGTTGCCGCAGCGCACGATTCCGGACGCGCGCCGGAGGCGGTGAAGCTGCTGGCGGTGTCCAAGACGTTCGGCGCCGATGCCGTACTGGCAGCGCTAAGGGCCGGCCAGACCGCGTTCGGCGAGAATTATTTGCAGGAGGCGCTCGACAAGATCGCCCTGGTTGGCGCCGGTGCGCCGGACGCGCACCTGGAATGGCATTTCATTGGCCCGATCCAGAGCAACAAGACGCGCCAGATCGCGGCCAAGTTCGACTGGGTGCACACGGTTGAGCGCGAAAAAGTCGCGCAGCGCCTGTCCGAGCAGCGCCCGGCTGGTATGGCTCCGCTCAATATATGCCTGCAGGTCAATATCAGCGGCGAAGCGAGCAAGAGCGGGGTGGCTCCCGATCAATTGCCCGCCTTGGCGCAGCAGGTGGCGGCCTTGCCGAACCTGAAATTACGGGGCTTGATGGCGATTCCCGAGCCGGTTGCCGGGTATGAGCAGCAGCGCAGCGGTTTCCGCCAGTTGCGCCGGTTGTATGAGGGCTTGTGCGCCGACGGGCTCGCCCTCGATACATTGTCGATGGGAATGTCGGCCGACTTGGGCGCGGCCATCGCCGAAGGCGCCACTATCGTGCGTGTTGGTAGCGCAATTTTTGGAGCACGCACCTATGGGTAAAGGATCGGACATGAATACAGACTTGAAGATTGCGTTTATTGGCGGCGGGAACATGGCCTCGGCCCTGATCGCGGGCTTGGCCGGCAAGCTGACGCCGGGCCGGAACATTCACGTGGTGGACCCGAACGCGGCCGCCTTGGAAAAGCTGACGACGCAGTTCGGCGTGACGAGCGCACTACAGGCGGATGCACAACTGGCCACGCGCGACGTGATCGTCCTTGCGGTCAAGCCGCAGCAGATGCGCGACGTGGCGGCCCAACTGGGGGCAGTTTTAGGGGGCGCCAAGCCGCTCATCGTGTCGATCGCGGCCGGAATGCGGGGGGCAGACCTGGCGCGCTGGCTGGGCGGCTACGGCGCCATCGTGCGCTGTATGCCGAATACGCCGGCGCTGATCGGGCTGGGCATGACCGGGATGGTCGCCATGGACGGCGTCTCGGCCCAGCAAAAAGAGGTGGCCGACGCCATCATGAAGGCGGTCGGCGCCACGCTCTGGCTGGCCGATGAAGCGCTGATCGACCCGGTCACCGCCATGTCCGGCAGCGGTCCGGCCTATGTCTTCTATTTTATTGAGGCGATGCAGCAAGCGGGCGCGGAAATGGGTCTATCCTTGGAGCAAGGCACGCAACTGGCACTGGCGACGTTCGTCGGCGCAGCGCAACTGGCGGCGCAGTCGAGCGAGCCGGTGTCGGTGTTGCGCGAGCGGGTGACCTCAAAAGGCGGTACCACCCATGCGGCTTTGACCAGCATGGAACACAGTGGCGTCAAGTCCGCCATCATCGAGGCGATGAAGGCGGCGGCGCAACGCGGCAAGGAGCTCGGGGACGAGCTCGGAAAAGCGTAGCTCGCTCCTCTTTCGCGGCGCCGCCGTTGGCAAGCCTTCCCGTGTTTTAACTGCGCGCAATCAGCATGCCGCAGATCACTCCGACCGCAGCGCCCAGGCCGACTGTTTTCCACGGATTTTCCTTGACGTATTCATCCGTCTTTCTGGCGACGTCCTTGGTGCGCATGAGCATGCGCTCTTCCAGTTTCATCAGGTCGGTCTTGGCCGTTTGCAGGGTTGCTTCGAATTTTGCTCGTGCGGCGCGGAAATCGTCGCCGGTTTGCTGGGTGCTGCCCTTAAGCCAGGCTTCCGCATCATTGATGACTGTTTTCATGTCGGCCATCAATTTTTCGCGCGCTTCTTGGTTACCGCTCTGAGAACTGGCAGCTTGCGTTCCACCGTTGCCGCTGAATGTGCCGCCTTGTTGTGTTGTGTCCATGGGATGCCTCATTTGTTGATGAAAGAGCAGGGGGAGTGATCAGTTTAGGCAGCGCTAGATGGCACCGTTCTGCGCAAGGTCAATTGTGTAAAGTGTGCACCGACTCCACCCTTTTATCGGAAGGCGTAGTCAAGCGCGATGCCGGCAAATACGGCGGCGCCCAGCCAATTGTTATGGCGAAACGCGGCAAAACAACGCATCCGGTCGCGTTCGCGGATCAGGGTGTAATGGTAGCCGGCGCAGCCGGCGGCCACCACCAGGCCGGCCACGAACCAGCCGGAGAGACCTAGTTGCAAGCCGCAGGCCAGCCAGATCAGCAAGCTGGCGCCGTAGCACAGCATGACAATGGCCACGTCGAAGCGGCCGAAGGTAATGGCGGAAGTCTTGATGCCGATTTTCAGGTCGTCGTCGCGGTCCACCATGGCGTATTCGGTGTCGTAGGCCACCGCCCACAACACGTTCCCCAACAGCAGCCACCAGGCCAGCGCCGGCACCGTGGCCTGGATGGCGGCAAACGCCATCGGAATCCCGAAACCGAATGCAATCCCCAGGTAAGCCTGCGGGATCGCGAAAAAACGCTTGAAGTAGGGATAGCTGGCGGCGATGATGACGGCGGCCACCGACAATTGCCGGGTCAGCGTGTTCAGCGGCAAAATCAGCGCGAACGCCATGAGCGCCAGCACGCTGGCGATCGCCACGGCTTCCCAGCTGCGGATGCGCCCGCTGGTAAGAGGCCGCTCGGCCGTGCGTTTGACGTGTTTATCGATATCGCGATCGGCGTAATCGTTGATTGCGCAGCCGGCCGAACGCATCAGGACGGTGCCCAGCGTGAATATCAGCAGGATGGCCGGGTCGGGTACCCCGTCGGAAGCGAGCCATAGCGCGCCCAGAGTCGGCCACAGCAGCAGCAAGATGCCGACCGGTTTGTCGAGCCTGACAAGGCGAACGTAAAGCGCCAGCTTATTCATGTGTGCAAGGTTGATTGGTTGATCGGTCATGGGGAAAAGTGCGCCGGGCGGGGCGCGCAAGCAGTTAGTGGCGGTCGGCTGGCAGCATTGTGACAGACGCAAGCTGGCAACTGGCAACTGCCGCGCACAAAGCGTCAATCGCTGCGTGCCGCGTGAAGCTCTTGCGCCAGACCAGCACCACCCGGCGCGACGGCACCGGCGCCTGGAACGGCAGGAAGCGCAGCATGCCGGTGTTGGCATGCATGTCGGGCACCGAACTGCCCGGCAACACGGTCAAGCCGATCCCGCTGGCGACCATGTGACGGATCGTTTCCAGCGACGATCCCTCGAAAGTGCGCTGGATGCCGTTCCCGGGTGCCGAATAGCGCGCCATTTCCGGGCACACGTCTAGTACCTGATCACGAAAGCAATGGCCATTGCCCAGCAATAGCATCGTTTCCGATTTCAAGTCCTGGGCTGAAATGGCTTGCCGCTCCACCCAGGGGTGCTGGTGCGGCATCGCGACCACGAACGGTTCATCGTACAGCGCCTGCATCGCCAAGCCATGTTCCGGCAAGGGCAGCGCCATGATGGCGGCATCAAGCTCGCCCTGGCGCACCAGTTCGAGCAGCCGAACCGTGAAATTTTCCTGCAAAATCAAGGGCATCTGCGGCACTTGGCGGATGATGTTGGTCACCAGCGGCGGCAGCAGGTACGGTCCGATGGTGTAAATGACGCCCAGGCGCAAAGGCCCGGCCAGCGGATCCTTGTTTTGCTTGGCGGTTTCCTTGATCGCTGCCGTCTGTTCCAGCACGCTTTCGGCCTGGGCGATAATCTGCATCCCCAAAGCCGTAATGGAAATCTCTGCGCCGCCGCGTTCGAACAGGATGACGCCGAGCTCATCTTCTAGCTTCTTGATCGCCACCGACAGCGTGGGCTGCGCGACATGACACGCCACCGCAGCACGGCCAAAATGTTTGGCTCGCGCGACTGCAACAATGTATTTCAGTTCAGTTAAAGTCATCGATCTATTTGACCACAGGCAATGTCTGCTTGCAATGCCTGTTCAGAGGGCCGTGCAGCAATGGCGATATAATGTGACACCCCGCCGGCACGCAGCCCGGTGGTGCTGCAAACCGCCATTCATTCATCGCTCGAGCCACCACATGCCCCAATTTGAAGACAAGATTTGCAGCCGCAGCGCGCTGAAACAGCGAGTCGCAGCGCTCCCGAAGCCGGTCGTGCTGACCAATGGCGTGTTCGATATCCTGCATCGCGGTCATGTCACTTATCTGGCGCAGGCGCGTGCATTGGGCGGCTCGCTGGTGGTCGCCTTGAATACCGATGCCTCGGTCAAGCGGCTGGGTAAGGGCGACGATCGGCCCCTCAATACCTGCGACGACCGGATGGCGGTGTTGGCCGCGCTCGAGTCGGTCGACCTGGTAGTGCCATTCGACGAAGACACGGCGCTGCAAGTGGTGCTGGACGCGCGCCCGGAAATCGATGTCAAGGGCGGCGATTATGAAATGGGCGCGATTCCGGAAGGCAAGGCCGTGCTGGCCTACGGCGGTCAAGCGGTGGCGATCGCGTTCCAG
>JANPCW010000916.1:0-3338 GCA_031431155.1 Janthinobacterium sp.
GTTGATGCGAAACCACCGGCCATTTTACGGGTCTCCGCTTAAGTTGATTTCAGGGCCCGAGCGAATTGAAGCTGGATGGTGGAATGACCAAACCGCAGCGCGAGATTATTTCGTGGCTCAAGGCAGCGACGCTTGTTGTTACTGGATTTACCTCGAGCGAACGCAAGAGGCCCGCTGGTTCTTGCACGGACTGTATGCATAAAAATCATGCCGACAATACCGTCCATCCTGCCGGCCTACGCCGAACTTCAGTGTCTCTCACACTTCACATTTTTGCGTGGTGCATCCGCGCCTGAACAGCTGGTCCAACGGGCACAAACACTGGGCTATCATGCCCTGGCCGTCACGGACGAGTGCACGCTTGCTGGCGTTGTCAAAGCGCACGTGGCCGCAAAAAGCCTCTGCGTTAAGTTGATAGTTGGCAGCCAGATGCTGGTCACTCCAGAAGATGGCAGCCCTGTGTTTACGCTGCTCGTCCTGGCGATGAACAAGAATGGATACGGGAACTTGAGCGAGCTGATTACGGTTGCGCGCACCCGTGCAGAGAAAGGCACATATCTGGTCAGGCCGCGCGATATCGCGAACCCCGGCGGCGAATTATCACACCTTCGTGGGCTGCCGGACTGCCAACTCATTCTCGCCCCAAGATACGGGGCCACCTACGAGGAGTTGGCCAAACAAGCAGCCTGGCTCTTGCAATGCGCGCCCGGACGCGCGCGAATCGCGATGACGCTCCACTATCGTGCGAAGGACGAAAAGCATAAGTTCGCGGTGACGGCAATCTCGGAAAAGTTTAGTTTGCCAATCGTGGCGACCGGCGACGTGTGCATGCATGTGCGTTCGTCCAAACCTCTTCAGGACACGATGACTGCCATCCGCCACAATGTCCCTGTCGCCAACTGCGGGTATCGTCTCGCCCCCAACGCGGAGCAGCATTTGCGGTCTCGGGTCAGGCTCGGGAACTTGTACACGAGAGCGGCTCTCGACGAGACGGTGCGCGTGGCCAACCTGTGCCGATTTTCACTCGATGAACTCAGGTACGAATACCCTCATGAACTCGTTCCCGTTGGCGAGACGGCCAGCAGCTACCTGCGTTCCGAGAGTTATCTGGGCGCGCATTGGCGATACCCTGGGGGCATCCCTGACAACGTGCAGGCGCTGCTTGAGCGCGAACTGGGACTCATCGCCGAGATGCAGTACGAGAGCTATTTCCTGACCGTGTTTGACATCGTGCGGTTTGCTCGCTCAAACCAAATTCTTTGTCAGGGTCGCGGCTCTGCTGCTAATTCCGCAGTCTGCTTTTGCCTCGGTGTGACCGAAGTGGACCCGGTGCGCGGCACACTTTTGTTCGAACGGTTCATCTCGAAAGAGCGCAACGAACCACCGGACATCGATGTCGATTTCGAGCATCAGCGCCGCGAGGAGGTCATCCAGTACATCTACAGGAAATACGGCCGCATGCGCGCCGCACTGACAGCGGTCGTCATCAGCTACCGCCCCCGTAGCGTGTTGCGCGATGTGGGAACTGCCCTTGGAGTCGACCTGTCTGTCGTCGACCGCGTGGCCAAAGCCAGGCACGGTTGGGGCGGTAAAGCGGACCTGCGCGAAAGATTGCTGAGCTGCGGGTTTGACCCCGATTCCGCCATTGCTGAAAAATGGGGCCAGTTGGCCGAGCAGATGATGCGCTTCCCCAGACACATGTCGCAGCACCCTGGGGGATTTGTCATCTCGCATTCTAAACTGTCGCGCCTGGTGCCCATCGAGAACGCAGCCATGGCCGAAAGGTCCATCATCCAGTGGGACAAGGATGACATCGACGCCGTCGGACTGCTCAAGATCGACATCCTGGCACTTGGCATGTTAAGTTGCATTCGCCGAGCCTTGGAACTCGTTTCCGAACAGCGCGGTGAACGATTTGAGTTGCGCGACATTCCGGCCGAGGATGCTGCCACCTACGAAATGATATGCCAAGCCGATACCGTGGGAGTATTCCAGATTGAGAGCCGGGCCCAGATGTCGATGCTGCCCCGGCTGCAGCCGCGCGTGTTCTATGACCTCGTCATTGAGGTTGCCATCATCAGACCGGGCCCAATTCAGGGTGGCATGATTCATCCGTTCCTGAGGCGCCGAGAAGGCATTGACCCTGTCACGTACCCAAGTCCAGAGATGGAAGCAGTTTTGTCGCGCACGCTGGGCATCCCGATTTTTCAGGAACAGGTGATGCAAATCGCGATGGTTGCCGCCGGTTTTTCCGCTGGCGAAGCTGACCAGCTGCGGCGTGCGATGGCGGCCTGGAAGCGCAAAGGGGGCCTGGAGCAGTTTGAAGAAAAGCTGATGCGCGGAATGGCCGAGCGCGGTTATACAACGGAATTTTCCACCGCCATTGTTGGCCAAATTCGGGGGTTCGCCGAGTATGGGTTTCCGGAATCGCACGCGGCGAGTTTTGCGCTGCTTGCCTATGCGTCGAGCTGGCTCAAGTGCCACGAGCCGGCCGCGTTCTTGGTAGCCTTATTGAATTCTCAGCCAATGGGGTTCTACTCCCCTTCGTCGCTGGTACAGGATGCCCGTCGGCATCGCGTCGAAGTCCGGCCCGTCGATGTCAGTGTCAGCACATGGGAAGCGAAACTCGAGCCCACTGGCGGCGTTCAACCTGCGGTTCGGCTGGGACTGAACAACGTGCGAGGCATGGAACGGGAAGCGGCCTGGCGCGTCGAGGAAGCGCGATCCGTTCATCCATTCGCCGATATCAACGACCTGGCGGGTCGCGCGCAGTTAACCGGCGGTCACCTGAACATTTTGGCGAGTGCCAATGCGCTCGAATCATTGACGGGAAACCGCAGGCAGGCGATGTGGCAAGCGGTGGGGAGCGTGCCTGAGAAGGGGCTGCTCCGCCCCGCTGTCATTGTCGAAGAGGCGCTGCAGCTGGAAGCCCCCTCGGAAGCAGAAAATATCGTGGCAGACTATCGGCATCTTGGCCTCACATTGGGCCGGCATCCGTTGTCGTTGCTGCGGGAGAGACTGACGAAGATGCGTTTTATCGCGGCGGCCGACCTGAGCACATTTGGCAACGGGCAGCTCGCCCGCGGCTGCGGAATTGTTACTGTGCGCCAACGGCCAGAGACAGCTAATGGTGTCGTGTTCGTGACACTCGAAGACGAAACGGGAAACGTCAACGTCATTGTCTGGCCCAACCTTGTCGAACAGCAGCGCAAGGAAGTGATGGGGGCTGCTCTGTTGGGCGTGTATGGCGTGTGGCAGTGCAGTAATAACGTGCGCAACTTGGTCGCCAAACGCTTGGTGACCCAACTGCGCGCCAGCACTGTGAAAGGCTCCGTCAT
>JANPCW010000917.1:0-1701 GCA_031431155.1 Janthinobacterium sp.
ACGCGGCCCAGGGTCTGCGCATGCTGTTGGATCATCTGGACGACTTTCCGCGTGATGCCATCGCGCTTGGCACGGCACTGGGCGCGTTTGGCCTGCTCGCCTTCAGCGGAAGGCCGGATCACGATGCCGTGCGCCTGGCCCTCAGTGAGCGGCTGGCGGACGCCTACGGTGACGATTGGTGGTTCCTCGGCTACCTCGGTTGGGCGCATGTCGAGGCTGGATCGCTGGTGGCGGGTGAGCACCACATCGAACGCTCGCTGGCGTTGAGGGCCGATAACGCCAACGCGATTCACGCCTTCGCGCATCTGGCTTATGAGCAGGGACGTGCCAGCGATGCCATCGAGCGCCTTGATGCCTTGACCCTCGACTATGGCGCGCACGCACTGTTGCACAACCATCTGCGTTGGCATGCCGCACTTGGCGCTCTTGGTGCTGGGAAAGTCGATGCAGCACTGGCTGCCTACGACCGCTATCTGGCGCCGGATGTAGCCACTGCGCCCCTGATTACGGCACTCTCCGACGCGGTGTCCCTTTTGTGGCGGGTGGAGCTGGCCACCGGCCGGCCATGCGGAGGCGGGCGCTGGGAGGCGCTAGGCGATTTTGTCCGCACGAAAAACTACCAATCGACCGTCGCTTTTTTGGACTTGCATATTGCTGCGCTCCATTGCGCGACGCACGACACGGCGGCGTTTGATGCGCTGCTGGTCCAACTCAAAGGCGCATTCGATGCCGGGCGCCTGCCGGCGGGGCCGGCCGTCATGGCGCTTTGCGAGGCGCTACGTGCGTACGCGGAGGGCAAGCCGCGGGCGGCGGCGGATTTACTCGATGCCAGCCTTGGCAATATCGTGCGGATTGGTGGCAGCGGGGCGCAACGCGACGTGTTCGAAGAAACGCTGGCAGCGGCAAAGGTGTTGCTCGGCGATGTGGCGGCTGGAGCGCGGTTCGCTACCTGGCAAAAAGTTCGATCATCGTCCCTGATACAGGCCTAGTTTCCATGTGACAGTACCGATTCGATCAACAGCGGCCGCCTTGCCGGTAACAGGCACTTCAGTCGATCAGCCGGCCGCCCATCCGAAACGGAGAGGGCGCACCAAATTCGCCCAGCACCGCCGTGTGGCTGACCAGTTGCTTGCCGTTCCACCAGTGCAATTGATACCCCGGCGGCTCCATCACGAAGTTGTCGGGGCTGGGTGTACCCAGGTCGAGCGCGACCTGGTGCGCGGGGCTGGGGCAGGTGGAGGCGAAGCTGCCGCCGAAGCGCGCCTGGATCGAACGGTGCAGGTGGCCGCATAGCAGGCGCTCGACCTGCGGGTGGCGCTTCACCACCGCTTCGAGCGCATCGCTCCCTTGTAGGCCGACGCGATCCATGTGGCCAATGCCGGTGACAAAAGGCGGGTGATGCATGATGATCACCGTCGGTTTGGCAGGCGCTGCGGCCAGCGTGCGATCGAGCCAGTCGAGACGTTCCGCGCATAGCAGGCCGCCCCCTTTTCCGGGAATCACGGTATCGAGTGCGACGATGCGCACCGGATAGTCGTCAATCGCATACTGGGCAAACGGCTGCCACTGGCGCAGATAGTTGTGCGTGGGAAAGCTGCGCCGCAGGGCTTCGCGCTCGTCGTGATTGCCGGGAATGAGATAGACCGGAAGCTTGCCGGTTTCGCTCAGGGGCGCCAACAGCTCGGCCAGCAGCGCGTATTC
>JANPCW010000918.1:0-4513 GCA_031431155.1 Janthinobacterium sp.
AAAGACGAAAAGTGAGCATCCATGCGGGTTCCAGCCGCTTGTTCGAATCTCACCCTTCCGCCATGACAGTGTTTTGAGAAGTGCAAAACCATACAAAAACCCGTGTTTCTCCCAGTGAGAACACGGGTTTTTTGTTTTTGACGTACAGAGCAACAGCAAACGCTGCAAAAGGGAGTAAGACCATGATTGATGCACTGATCGCGGGAAGACTGTACGGCCACGCCGAGGAACGAGCCGGGCAGTCCGGATCGACCTTCGTTACCTGCAAGGTGCGCGCCACGGGCGGTGATGGAGACACGATATTTTGTAACGTGATCGCCTTCGATGACGAGGTGCGGCACGCCCTGCTGGCGCTGGACGACGGCGACAGTGTGGCCCTGTCCGGTGCGCTAACGCCAAAGGTATGGACCGACAAGCAAGGCAACACACGCCCGGCGCTGGACCTGGTCGCCCACGCTGTGTTGACCGCCTACCAAGTCACGCGCAAGCGCCAGGCCGCGCAGGGGACGCCTGGCACGCAGGTGCCGGATGAGGACGTCGATGATGAGCGACAGTAACGAGCGCAAGCCGGGCACGTTCCCGAAAGCGCCCAGCACGCTGCGTGCCGAAGTGCTGGCCGTCCTGCTGGCATCGGATGACATGACCGGCCTTGAAAGTATTTTCGGGCATCGCAAAACCGGTCTCAGCACGGTTATCCGGGCGCTGATGAGGAAGTACGGATGGCCTATCGAGCGGCGCGACTTCCCAACCAATACCGGCGACGGAAGGGCCGCATGGGCTTCCGTGTACTGCCTGCCGCAAGAGGTGATTGACGCCGCGCTTGACGCTGGTGGGCGTGACTGGCTCGACGGTGTCAAGGCATCGCGCGCCGCGCGAGCACGCCGGGCAGTGCGCCGCTGACATTGCTGGATGGATAGGGGAAGAGTCCGGATGAGGCGACGATTAACGGATAGTCAGGCCGCCATCGACGCCGAGGATCTGCCCCGTGACATAGCTGGCCCAGTCGCTGGCAAGAAATACGAATGCCGGGGCGACTTCATCCGGTTCGGCCCACCGCCCGAGTGGTAGGCGTGCCAGGTAGTTATCCTTGAAACGCTCGTCGGTGCGGATTACTTCGGTCATCGGCGTGGCCGCGCCGGGCGCTATCGCGTTGACCGTGATGTTGTATTTACCGAGTTCCTTGGCCGCTGACATGGTGATGCCGACGATGCCGGCCTTGGCGGCGCTGTAATTGATCTGGCCGATGGTGCCGAGCAGTCCGGCGGTGGAGGTGACGTTAATGATGCGGCCATAGCTGCGTTCGATCATGCCGTTGACCACCGCCTGCAGGCAGTTAAAGCTGCCCTTCAGATGAACATCGAGTACCGCGTCCCAGTGTTCTTCGCTCATCTTGTGCAGCATTGCCGGACGGATGATGCCGGCGTTGTTGACCAGGATGTCGATGCGCTCGAAGCGCTGCGTGATTGCCGCGGCCATCGCAAGGACTTGGGCCCGGTCGGCTACGTTGCAGGCATAGCCGTGCGCGCTGCCGCCAGCCTGGCTGATTTGTTCCGCGACCTTGAAGGCCGCTTCTGCGTTGATGTCGGCCACCGCGACGTGCGCGCCATGCCGGGCAAACGCATGCGCAATTGCGGCGCCCAAGCCCTGACCGGCGCCGGTGACAAGGGCTACCTTGTTTTGCAATAGCATGGAATGTCCTTTCGAAAGTGAGGGGGACGCATGGCGGAAGGCGCAAGCGGGGGCGCCGAGCCTTTTCCGCCCTACGTTTTTGGAATTGTTTCCCTTGTCAGGTCTTCGGTTTGCCCAGCACCGCACTGGCCATCGCATCGTTCATCGGCGCGCCTTCGGCCGTCAGTTGGCGGTACTTGATGAAGTCGATCACGTCCTTACCAGTGATTTTCTTGGTGCTGAAGGCATTGAAGCCAAGGTAGGCTTCGAAGTTCATGTTGGCGGCGAGCCAGTGGCGGTTCGGCAGCTTCATCTGATCCCAGAAGAATTTTTTCTTGGCGCGGATGCCGTCGATCGATTTCATCAGGCAATGCGGGAACAGGTTGGTGAATTTCCACACCAACGCATTGACTTCATTGTCGAGCAGTTCGAAATCGATGCTGGAAGCTGCCATTAGCGCTTTGGCTTCGGCCATGGCACTTTGCTCGACCGCTTCACCGTAGACAAGTTCGCCGTCTTCGACATAGTCGGCCGTTTTCACCTGCGGGTTGCGGATGAACTTGCCGTCTTTCTTGAGCACCGGCACCACCTTGGTGATCATGCCCTTCGCTTTCATCTTATATGCACTCCAGGTCTCGCACGAGACGCAGTTGAACAGCGCATCTTCCATCGACAGGAACCACGGCAGGAAGTCGGTCGAGCCGCCATCGGGCGCCGAGCCGTGCTTTGGCCCGGCTTGGCCGTACACGGCCAGATCGGACGATACCGTGATATCGCAAGCGAGGCCGATTTCCTGTCCACCCGCCACGCGCATGCCGTTGACGCGGCAAATCACCGGTTTCTTGCAGTTCAGGATCGCGTCGACCATCGCATTGAACAAGTCCATGTACTCGCCGTATTCATTGGGTCGCTTGCTGTAGTAGCTCGCGTATTCGACCGTGTTGCCCCCGGTGCAGAACGCCTTGTCGCCGACCGCCGTAAATACCACTGCCACCACACTGCGGTCGCTCGACGCTTTCTGGAAGCCGGCGATCACGCCTTTGACCATTTCGGTGGTGTACGAATTGTATTGCGCCGGGTTGTTGAGCCAGATCCAGATCGCCGACAAGCCGGCCACTGGCTGGCCTGCCGGGTCGAGAATCGGCCGCGTTTCATAGATCACGCCTGGCGCTTCCGCGCTGAACAGTTTGTTGTCAAATAGTTGATGGTCTTTCAGGTCGTTTTCTCTTGGCAACCAGTTGAGGGACATATCGGTCATTTTTATCTCCTTAATTGAAATCGGGAACCAGCACAACGCGCTTTTTCAGTTCGCCGTGATGGGCTGCTTCGAATACTTGCTGAATTTGGCTCATCGGCCGGGTTTCGACAAACGGCGCCAGTTGGATCCGTCCGTCAAGACACATTTCAAGCACTTTCGGGTATGCGTCCGGCGGACAGCCCCAGGTGCCGATGATTTCCGCGTCGAACGCCATCAGCCGCGACAGCATGAACGAGGTTTCATCGGTGCCATAACCGACCACGACCAACGTGCCGACAAACGACAGCAGTGCCAGCGCCAGGTCCTGTCCGGCCTTGGCACCGGTGACCTCGAAAATCTTCCAGCCGTAATTGGGCGGAATTTTCATTTCCTTGCAATACGACTTGATCGCATCCTTGACTTCCTTGGCGTTCTTGCCCTTCGGGTTGATCGTGAAATCAGCGCCGTAACCCTCGATCATTTTCAACTTTTCATCGTTGATGTCGATCCCGATCACGGTCGCGGCGCCCATCCCTTTGGCAACCTGGGTCATGAAGCTGCCGACGCCACCGCCGGCACCAATGATGATCACCCGATCGCCAGGGCCGACCCGGCCGCGTACGGCAGCCTGATAGGGAGTGGTGACCGCATCGGCGATCACCGACAGATGCGCCAGCGGCTGCGCGCCGCGGTTCTCGACCACGCACAAATCGGCTGCTGGCACCGGAATGTGGCTGGAAAAGCCGCCATAGATGCCGAGCGAATTGCCCGGCATTTTTTGCGCAAGGCAGCGGTTCTTGCGGCCGGACTTGCAGATCTCGCATTCATTACACGGCATGACCGCCGGCACGATCACTTCCTTGCCGACCAGGTGCGCCGGGCCGGCGACCACCACGCCACTGATTTCGTGACCCAGCGACAGCGGCGGCTTGTGCTCGGTCGGCACGCCCATGTAAAAATACGAAATGTCGGTATGACATACGCCGCAGCCGCGGACCTCAACCAGCGCTTCGGTCGGGCTCAGGGTCGGCATCGCAAGTTGGGTGCGGATCAACTTGCCCGGTTCCGTCATCTGCCAGGTGTCGATATGTTGTGGTATCAAAATCATTCTCCTTGGTGATTGAAGCTTATTTATGTTGCCAGACAGCAGGGCGCTTTTGCATGAACGCGTTCAGGCCTTCATTCGCGTCGGCAGTCGGCATCAATTGCGTCAGGTAGATCGTTTCGGCGGCGGCCAGCGCTTCGGCAAACGGTTTGCCGCTGGCGGCGCGCACGGCCCGTTTGGTGTAGACCAGGGCCGGGCGGCTCAACGTCAGGAACCGGTTGACATAGGCGGCCCTGCCGGCGACGAACTCTTCCTTGGGGATCACTTGATTGACCAGCGACAGCCGATGCGCTTCGATGGCATCGATATTGGCGCCTCCCAGCAGCAGTTCGTACGCCTTTCCGGAGGAGAGAATGCGCGGCAGCAGAATCGCGGCAATCGGCGGGAACACGCCGAGCAAGATTTCGGGTTGGCCGAGCTTGGCATGGCTGGCGGCGATAATCATGTCGCAGGCCAGTGCCAGTTCGCAGCCGCCGCCCAGCGCCACGCCATTGAGCGCGGCG
>JANPCW010000919.1:0-4272 GCA_031431155.1 Janthinobacterium sp.
CCGGTCGAGCACCTGGCGCTCGGTTCCATCGGAGAGGATCGTCTGGTCGAGCTTGTCGACGCAGCCCTGAGCGGGCCGGCCAGGGATGCGGCGACCCTGGCGCTGGTTGACCTGGATCATTTCGCCGAAACCAACGACGCACTGGGCCACCAGTTCGGCGACTTGCTGTTGCTGGCCGTGGCGGCCCGCCTGCAGTCGCGCCTGGGCCAGCACCTGACCGTGGCGCGCATCAGCGGCGACATTTTCTGCGTGCTTGGCGATGCGCTGCAAGTGAATCCGGCCATGATTCTAGCGCTGTTCGCGACCCCGTTTTGCATCGACGGCCAGGATATTCAATTGTCTGCCACCCTGGGCCTGGTACGGCTGGGCGATCACGACGGCAGCGGCGCCGACGCCCTCAAAGATGCCGAAATCGCCCTCAAGCGCGCCAAGCTGCAGCAGCGCGCGGGCCATTTCTATTTCTCGCGCTGCATGGGGGTGGAGATCCGGGAGCGGGTGCGCATGATGCACGCGCTGCGCAGCGCCTTTGACGAGAAGCAATTGTTCGTGGTCTACCAGCCGCAAATCGAGCTGACCACGCGCCGTCCGGTGGGCGCGGAAGCGCTGCTGCGCTGGCAAATGCCCGATGGAAAGTTCATCTCGCCCGATCGCTTTATCCCGATCGCCGAGTATTGCGGGCTGATCATCGACCTGGGCGAATGGGTGCTGCGCAGCGCCTGCCGCGAGCTGGTGCGCCTGCATGCCGAGGGGCATGCCGAGTTCACGATGTCGATCAACGTCTCGCAGGTGCAGTTCCGCCATCCCTGTTTCCTCGAGATGCTGCGCAGCGCGCTGGAAGAAACCGGGGCGCCGCCGCAATTAATCGAGCTTGAGATTACCGAGTCGATGGCGATGGAAGAGCCCAACTTGCTCATCGAAATGCTGGCGCAGGTCAAGCGAACCGGCGTCATGATCGCCATCGACGATTTCGGCACCGGCTTCTCGTCGCTCTCGTACCTGCAGCGCTTGCAGATCGACCGCATCAAGATCGACCGCGCCTTTGTCACGGAAATCACCGGCGCAGCGCGCGGCAGCAGTAT
This sequence comes from Janthinobacterium sp., assembly GCA_031431155.1. Classification (GTDB taxonomy): domain Bacteria; phylum Pseudomonadota; class Gammaproteobacteria; order Burkholderiales; family Burkholderiaceae_D; genus JANPCW01. The sequence continues at coordinate 1,080 of JANPCW010000919.1, forward strand.
CGCCGAAATGGTGGTCCAGCTTGGCCGCAGCCTCGGCTTGACGGTGATTGCCGAGGGGGTGGAAAACGAGCATCAGGCGCAAATTTTGCGGGATTTGGGCTGCCCATTGGCGCAAGGCTTCCTGTTTGCGCGTCCGATGACCGCCCTCGCATTGACCGACTGGCTTAAGGACCATGCCGACCATGCGTTAGAACGCGCCAGCTGAACCGCTATCTGGGAGCACCATAGAACACCCCCTCGGTGCACAAGCCACGGGGGAGTTAGAGGTAGTTAGTACTGCAAGCGCGCATCACTCCTCGGCTTGTTCAACCGGCCAGTCGCGGATATATGCCTTGAGCATCTTGTTCTCGAAGCTTTGCGCTTCCAGCACCGCTTTCGCGACGTCATAAAACGAGATCACGCCCAGCAGGGTCTTGGCACTCATCACGGGCAGGTAACGCGCATGCTTTTCCAGCATGATGCGCCGCACCTCGTTAATGTCGGTATCGGGCGTGACCGTGATCGGGTGGTCGTCCATATGCTTGCGCACGGTGCCGCTGCCGATTGCACCCTGGTTCCCATGCACCGCCTTGATCACTTCGCGAAACGTCAGCATGCCCACCAGATCGCCAAACTCCATCACGACCAGCGAACCGATGTCCTTCTCAGCCATCGTATCGGCGGCCTCCACCATTGGCGTGTCAGGGGTTACCGTATAAAGGATGTTGCCTTTTACTTGGAGAATTTCTGAGACTTTCATATTGGCCATCCTGTCTGCTGTGAAAATTGGTGAAGGAATCTTGTGTGTTGCCTGACGATAAATCCAGTTCCGCGAAAAATCAAGCTCCACTCGCGAGAATCATGTCGATAGTTTTATTTTAGCCCGATAACGCTTCCCGCGAGAGGAAAAACGCATGATTCAGTGCTACGATTCACCCCATTCTTTTATTTCCCGAGTGCCATCATGAGCGGTCCCCAATATCCTGGCTTTGACACACTGTCCCTTCATGCAGGGGCCACCCCCGATCCGGTCACAGGCGCGCGCGCCACGCCGATCTACTTTACGACGGCATTCGCGTTCAAGGATTCCGACCATGCGGCGGCGCTGTTCAACATGGAACGCGCCGGCCACGTTTATTCGCGCATTTCGAATCCCACCAATGCGGTGCTGGAAGAACGCATCGCCGCCCTTGAGGGGGGCGTGGCCGGCATCGCCACCGCCAGCGGGCAAGCCGCAATGCACCTGGGCCTGTGCACGATCGCGGGCGCGGGCTCCCATATCGTCGCATCGCGCGCGCTGTACGGCGGCTCGCAAAACCTGCTGGCCTTTACCCTGAAACGGTTCGGGATCGAGACCACGTTTGTCGATCCGCGCGACCTCGATGCCTGGCTTAACGCGATCCGCCCCAACACCAAGGTGCTGTTCGCCGAGACCCTGGGCAATCCCGGCCTGGACGTGCTTAACATACCCGAGGTGGCGGCGATCGCGCACGAGCATCATTTGCCGCTGATGCTGGACTCCACCTTCACCACGCCGTATTTGCTGCGCCCGTTCGAGCACGGGGCCGACCTGGTGTTCCATTCGGCCACCAAATTCTTGTGCGGCCACGGCACCGCCATGGGCGGCTTGCTGGTGGACGGCGGCACCTTCGACTGGCAGGCGGCGTATGACAAGAGTGGCCACTTTGGTGAGTTATGCGAGCCCTATGACGGCTTTCACGGGATGGTGTTCGCGGAAGAATCGACCGTTGCGCCATTCTCGCTGCGCGCGCGGCGCGAAGGCTTGCGCGACTTTGGCGCGGTGATGAGCCCGCACAATGCGTTTGCCATCTTGCAGGGCGTGGAAACGCTGGGGCTGCGCATGGACCGGCATGTCGCCAACACCCGCAAGGTGGTGCAGTTCCTGCTGTCGAACCCTGCGGTGGAATCGGTATCGTATCCGGAACTGGAATCGCACCCGGACTATGCGCTGGCCAAAACCCTGCTGCCCAAAGGTTGCGGCGCCGTGTTCTCGTTCAGCCTGAAAGGCGACCGCGCCGCCGGCCGCCGTTTCGTCGACGCGCTCAAGATTTTTTCCCATCTGGCCAATGTCGGCGATGCCAAGTCGCTGGTGATTCACCCTGCATCCACCACTCACTTCCGGGTCCCCACCGAGCATCTGGCCGCCGCCGGCATCACCGAGGGCACGATGCGGCTGTCGGTTGGCCTGGAAGACGCCGACGACCTGATCGAAGATCTGGCGCGCGGCTTGAAACTGTCGCAGAAAGGAGCTTGAGATGATCCTCACTGTTAATGGGTTCGACGCCTATTGCTACACCGGCGGCAAAGCTTTCGATCCCTGCCGTCCGAGCGCCGTGTTCATTCACGGCGCGCAAAACGACCATTCGGTCTGGATTCTGCAAACTCGCTACTTTGCCCATCACGGCTTCAATGTACTGGCGCTCGACTTGCCCGGCCACGGTCGCAGCAAGGGAGCGTGCATCGAGACCATCGAAGCGCTGGCCGACTGGACACTGGCAGTGCTGGACGCGGCCGGCGTGACAAGCGCGCTGCTAATCGGACACAGCATGGGATCGCTGATCGCGCTAGAAGCGTCGCACCGGGCGCCGCACCGGGTCAGCCGCCTGGCCCTGCTGGGCTCGACCTATCCGATGAAAGTGTCGGAAACCTTGCTGGAAACGGCCAAGACGGATGAACCGGCGGCGATCGACATGGTCAACATCTGGTCCCATTCGTCGATGGTGCAAAAGCCGTCCTGTCCGGGCCCCGGTTTTTACGCGATGGGCGGCGCTCGCCGCTTGAAGCAGCGCATCTCGCAAATCAATCCGGCTCAGGTTTTTTACACGGATTTTTTCGCCTGCAACGCCTACGCCAACGGCGAGATCGCCGCCAGGGCTGTGACCTGCCCCACCCTGTTCATCTTCGGCTTGCGCGACATGATGACGCCGGCCAAGTCGACCCGGCTGCTCACTTCGGCGATCGGGCACGGGAAAGTGGTGCAGGTCGATAGCGGCCACGAGCTGATGGCCGAGCAGCCCGACGCGGTGCTCGACGCCCTGTTCGCGTTTGCCGCTGCAAAACCCTAGACTGATGTGTCCGGCTGGTGGCCCCCGTGCTTGAAATGGTCCGCCAGCGTCTGGCCCAGGCCTTGCTCGACGGCTGATTCGACCTGCCTCGCCAAAACCGCCGCGTCGAGCACGAGCTCGGCATCGAT
>JANPCW010000920.1:0-3482 GCA_031431155.1 Janthinobacterium sp.
CAAACAGTCAAATAAAAGTGCCCGCGATGAGCGTCAGGTGGGCGCCCGGCTTATTTTGCAATCCGGGATTTCGCGCCCGAGACACACTGGTCTTTGGCGGCACCGGCCAGCGCGTCGCACTTCTCAAGCGCGACCTTGTACTCGGCGTTGCGCTTGTCGGCGCGCGCATCGGCGCGTGCCTCAATGACTTTCTTGTCAGCCTTGGCGTCGGCCAGGGCCGCGATCTTGGTCGCTTTGGCTTGCTTGATGCACACATCTTTGTCGTTGCCGGTCAGGGCTGCGCAGCGCACCTTGTCAAGATCATAGTTGGCATCGGCGATCTGGGTGCGCGCCTTGGTATACGCTTTCAGGGTGTTCTTGTAATGGGCCGTGGCCGAGGCGTCGGCATGGACCCGCACCGCTTTCGCTTCCGCCATGCAGACATCCTTAGGATTGCCGGTGATCGCGGCGCATTCGGCGCGCGCTGCCTTATAGTTGGCGCCCGCCTGCACCTGAGCGGCATCGTAGGCCCGTTTCGCCTCGCTTGGCGCGGCCAGCGCATGGCCTGCAAATGCAAGGGAGACGAGCGCCAACATCATCGCTGTACTTGTTTTTTTCATCTTGTTCTCCAGGTGGGTATTGTTCGACATATCCGTTTTACGCGCAAGCCGCGGGCTGCTCCGTACGCTGCCGTACATTCTATTCGCTATTTTTTTCGAGCACGACAATTTTTCTAGGGGAATCGAAATTGCCCAGATAAACTACTTTTTCCGATTGTGCGCCAGCGCACAGACCGGTGCTTGGTTTGTACCTATTCTGAAGCCACACAACATCAGGAGAACACCATGAAATCGACTCAAAAAATTACCGCCTTAATGATCGCCGCGACAGCCGTGCTTGCCGGGTGCGCCAGCACTTACCCGCAGCAGTCGCAACAGTCATCGCCGATCTATTCGGACACGCAATCGAACTCGGCCAGCTACGGCACGATCGATTCGATCCAGGTCACGCGCGCCAACCAAAGCAGCAGCGGCGGCGGCGCGGTCGTGGGCGGTCTGGTTGGCGGCCTTTTGGGTAACCAGGTCGGCTCGGGCAGCGGCAGAACCGCAGCAACGGTGGCTGGCGCAGTCGGTGGCGCCTTGGTCGGAAATCAGGTTGAGAAGCGCAACCAAGCCCCGGCGCAGGACATGTACCAGGTCAATGTGCGTCTCGACAACGGCCAGTACATCAGCGTTGTGCAAGACAGCACCTACGACCTGCGTGCCGGTCACCGGGTGCGCGTGGTTGACGGACGGGTCTACCGTTATTAATACGGCCCGGGCAGATCGGCAAGTGAGCAGGATTTTCCACATTACTTATTAGGAGTAACACCATGGGCACTATTCTTTTGGTCATCTTGATCCTCGCTTTGATCGGCGTACTGCCAACCTGGCCGCACAGCAAAAGCTGGGGCTACGGCCCGAGCGGGGTGGCGGGCTTGATCGTGCTCATCCTGCTCATTTTGCTGGTAACCGGCCGGCTCTGATGCGGCCCCTGGTGCTGCCGGAATGTTCCGGCAGCGTCCAATTGAAGCGAGGAGCGCCCCCATGAAACCGACCAAGAAATACTATCCCGCCATTTTCTGCGCAGGCTTAATTGCCTTCAGCATTGGAAACGGCATCGCCCAGAACAGCAGTGCACCGGTGGGCGACCCGGCCCGTTGGTACGTCGAAGATGTCACCCCGGAAGCGCAGTTGCGCACCCTCAAGAAGGAGATCGGCGCAGCTTTCGGTGAAGCCAAGCGCGAATGCAAACGCATGCCTGGCGCGCAGCAGGCAAGCTGCCTGCAGGAAGCACGGGCCACGTATCTGCACGACCTGGCCGGCGCCAGACTGTTGCACGGCGAGGAAGCCGGGCAGCGCAGCGCGCGGCGCCGCTAGGGTCGGTCCCGGGGCGGAAGTTCATGCACCACCAGCGGCGTATCTTGCGCAAACAGTTCGAGCCAGCCGCCAACTTCAAAGGCGCGCTTGGCGTCCTGGTAACCCTGGTCCCAGCGCCACTGGATCGACCCCTTCGAGAAATTGATATCTTTGGACGCCATGTGCCAGTCGCGTCCCGCGTAGGGCAGGCGCACGATGTGCATCGTGCTGTCGCACCCGAGCGCGTTCAATTGTTCGGCGGTAGCATCCCTGGCTTGTTCCGGCAACATCGCATAGAGCTCACGCAGTTTATGCTGCAGATCATGGGTAGTGACATAGTCTTCGATGTGGCGTTTGGAGCGCGAGGCAAACATCACATCCTTTTGGCGGGTCTGCACTTCGTCCAGCGTGGTCGGCTCAGGCCCTTCGGCACTCCACAGATCGACCATGAACACCAGGGTATTGACATGGGGTAAGTCGTCGAGCACGGTCTTGAGCGGTGTATTGGAATACAGGCCGCCATCCCAGTACAGGGCACCATCGATGCGCACCGGCGGAAAACCCGGCGGCAGCGCGCCGCTGGCGCGGATGTGTTCAATGCCAATGGTTCGCTCCTTGCTGTCGAATGAGGCCAACTCGCCGCTGGTCACGTTCATCGCGTTGACGGTCAAACGGATCCCGCCCGGCCCATTGAGGTACTCGAAGTCGACCAGCTCATTGAGCGTGTCTGCCAGCGCCGCAGTGTCGTAAAAACTGGCCTGTTCGGGCGCGACCTGCACACCCACCGGAAACATGCTGAACAGGCGGGGGGTAAAAAAACCGGGGACGCCGCGCACCATGGTGTCGATGGTCGAGAGCCAGATATTGGTTTGGCGCTGCGGCTCCGGCAGGCGCGTCATGTCCACGCTGTCACGGTGCGCGACCCGCTCCCAGAACTGCTTCAAACGCGCCATGCGGTTCGGCTTGTCGTTGCCGGCGAGCAGAGCGGCATTGATCGCCCCGATCGAGGTGCCCACGATCCAGTCCGGCATCAAGTCAACTTCATGGAGTGCTTGATAAACACCAGCCTGGTACGCCCCAAGCGCGCCGCCGCCCTGCAGCACGAGGACAATGCGCAGGTCGGCTGGATTCATCTTATTGAAAGCGTCGTCCAAAGCTCTGCTCCTGATGGTTGCTACGAATTGCATGGAAAGTAAGGCACCCGGGCCGGCCACGCGCGACAAAAAAATACGGCGCCGCGATCATCGAGCGCGGCGCCGCACAAGCCCACCAAAAAATGTAGTTATAAACAATACCTCACGCATTGTACGCGCGCGCAAGCGCGCAAGTGGCCGTCAACGCTGTCGATAGCGGGTCAACAGCGCTCCGATCGCCACCGCCGCCAGTACAATTCCCAGCGCGGGCTTGAGCAACTTCTTGCGCGCGAAAAAGGAAAATGCCGTGACGGCATAGGGCATGAGCGACCCAAGTCGCACGCCGGTTGGCGCCAGCACCGACTCGATCCGGCTGGTGACGAAGCCAACTGCATGCTCGTATGCGTGATGCATGATGGCATTCGGGCTCAGACTGTGTAAGACCCGCGCTTTCGCATGCACGATGCCAACC
>JANPCW010000921.1:0-7717 GCA_031431155.1 Janthinobacterium sp.
GCGCGGGTTGCTGGCCAAGTTTGCGGCATTGACCTCGTCGGCCAGCAAGGGCGCGGTGACCGGCTAATCCGATAATGGCGCGATCGCACATCGATTGCGCCTTTATCCTTATTTGCGCTGCTTGTCGATGGTTTGCTTGTCCCGCTCTTTGCGTCGTCGTTCGTCTTCATTATGGACTTTGCGTTTATCGAGTCCCAGCAATTTTTCAATGAATTCGAACCAGATGAACGCGAACAGCATCAAGCCCACGATCCACCACCAGGACAGCTCGGCAAAGCGCCATACTTCAAAGTAACGCAGGATAACCAGCAACAAAATCACGATAATCATCGGCATGGGAAACTCCTTTAGATGCCCACCATCATACAAAGAAAATCGATGCTTGGGTGCAATATAAACGTGCTGCTCGCCCCAGGCGTGCGCGCAACGTTCAGTTACAGTTCTATTGTTTTGGCGCTCCGAAAACCCGGTAAAATGCAAACAGAATCACTTTGGAGAAATACAATGAAACGGTCCTTGTTAGTATGTATGGTGTTGTCGGCATTTGCATCCCAAGGTGCATTGGCGAACGCCGATTTGGCCAAAGCGAAAAATTGCATGGCTTGCCATGCGGTGGCAAGCAAACTGGTTGGCCCAGCCTATAAAGATGTCGCCGCCAAGTATGCTGGCAAGAAAGATGCGGAAGACAAACTGACGGCTAAAGTCATGAAGGGCGGCTCAGGCGCATGGGGCGCGGTCCCAATGCCGGCCAACCCACAAGTGAACGAGACCGAGGCACGCACTTTGGTGAAGTGGATCTTGTCCCAGCAGTAAAACCGATCGTCCCAAAGAAAAAGCGCGCTGATGTTGTCAGCGCGCTTTTTACTTTTCTACATCAACACACTGCGGTTGTGGCCGCAGCGTGCATCCTGCAATTACTTGACCACGGCTAGCTTGGTCTTGATGCCGCCTTTGTAGGTATGCAAGGTCAGCGAGCCGTTCTTGATGTCGCCTTTAGCATCGAATTCGATCGGACCGGTAATGCCCTGGTACTTGATCTTGGCCAGTTCCGGCAGGTATTTTTTGGGTTCAGCCGATTTGGCGTTTTGCATTGCCGTTGCCATCGTCATCACGGCATCGTAGACGTACGGTGCGTAGAGTTGAACATCGATGCCGTATTTCTTTTTGTAGCGCGCAACGAATTCATCCATCTTCTTTTGTTGCTCGCCAGTCACGCCACCAGCCTCGGCGCAGGTTACCTTGCCTTCGCCGGCGCCGTCACCAGCCAATTTAGCCAGCGTTTCAGTGCAGATGCCGTCGCCACCCATGAACTGGGCATCGATACCCAATGCTTTCATTTGACGCAGCATTGGGCCCGCAACCGAATCCATGCCGCCGAAGAAGATCAGGTCTGGCTGCTTGCTCTTAATTTTCGTCAAAATCGAATTGAAATCGGTTGCCTTGTCGGTGGTGAATTCCTTGGCAACGATTTGGACGGCCGGCATTTTTGCCTTGGCGCCTTTGATGAATTCCTCGGCAACCCCTTTGCCGTAGGCAGTGCGGTCATCGATGACGGCGATCTTTTTCGCTTTTTTAGCATCAACGGCGTAACGGCCGAGGGTGCCGCCCAACTGGCCGTCGTTGGCAACAACGCGGAAAGCGGTGTTGAATTTTTGATTGGTGTACTGTGGGTTGGTGGCCGATGGCGAGATCTGCGGGATGCCGGCGTCGAAGTAAATCTTCGATGCAGGGATCGTGGTGCCCGAATTCAAATGACCAATCACCCCATTGACTTTGGAATCTACCAGCTTTTGAGCAACGGTCGTACCTTGTTTAGGGTCGGCGCCGTCATCTTCGGTCAACAGAACCCATTGGACTTTCTTGCCGTTGATCATGGCGCCTTTGGCATTCAAGTCCTCGATAGCCATCTTTGCGCCATTTTCGTTATCCTTGCCAAAATGTGCGCTTGAGCCAGAGATCGGGCCAACGTGCCCAATTTTGACGACTTCCTGCGCACCGGCGGTACCGGCAAAAGCGAGGGCGATAGCGAGCGGAATGAACTTTGTCTTAAACAGCATAAAAATATCTCCAATAATTTTAGTATCAACAGCGCTCGTGGCGCTGCATAGAATAAACGGTCAGCAAAAAACGATCATGGGTTCATTCCCGCAGTTCTGCCTTCCCGCATGCATACTACACTCTTACTCCCATCCCTACTATACTTCAACGCCTGCGCCGGGCAAAGGGTGTACTGTGCAGCTGCCCGCCGAGGAGGAAAACTTGTAAGCAAATGTGTCGGATCGGCGCGTACACTTTGGCGCCTGGGAATGGCCCAAGCAGAATGTAGGCTGCCAAAGAAAAAGCGCGCTGACCTACGTCAGCGCGCATTTTTTACATCGGGTCGCTATGGAGATTAACCGCAGCGATCGTCGAGCATTACTTTACTACAGACATCTTGGTTTTCTTGCCGTCTTTGTAGGTGAACAAAGTCAGCGAACCATCCTTGATGTCACCTTTGCTGTCAAACGCGATCAGGCCGGTAATGCCCTGATACTTGATTTTGGCCAGTTCTGGCAGGTACTTCGCAGGCTCTGCCGATTTGGCATTTTGCATCGCCGTTGCCATTGTCATCACGGCATCGTAGACGTACGGTGCGTAGATTTGAACATCGGTGTTGAATTCCTTCTTGTAGCGCGCAACGAACTCTTCCATTGCCTTCTCTTGCGGACCAGACACGCCGCCCGCCTCAGCGCAGACCACCCGGCCGTCACCGATGCCGTCACCAGCCAACTTGGCCAGCGCTTCGGTACAGATGCCATCGCCACCCATGAATTTGGCATCGATGCCCAGTGCTTTCATTTGACGCAGCATTGGGCCTGCAACCGAATCCATACCGCCGAAGAAGACCAGGTCGGCGTTCTTGCTCTTAATCTTCGTCAAAATGGCGTTGAAATCGGTTGCCTTGTCGGTGGTGAATTCTTTGGCAACGATTTGAACGCCAGGCATTTTTGCCTTGGCACCCTTGGCAAATTCCTCGGCAACGCCTTTGCCGTAGGCCGTGCGGTCATCGATAACGGCGATTTTCTTCGCTTTGTTTGTGTCCACGGCGTAACGGCCCAGTGTGCCGCCCAGTTTGCTGTCGTTGGCAACAACGCGGAACGCAGTCTTGAATTTCTGATTGGTGTACTGCGGGTTAGTGGCCGATGGCGAGATCTGCGGGATACCGGCGTCGAAGTAGATTTTCGATGCAGGGATTGTGGTGCCGGAATTCAAGTGACCAATTATGCCGTTCACTTTGGCATCGACCAGTTTTTGGGCGACGGTCGTACCCTGTTTTGGGTCGCCGCCGTCATCTTCGGTCAACAGAACCCATTGAACTTTTTTGCCGTTGATCATGGCGCCTTTGGCATTCAAGTCCGCGATCGCCAGTTTCGCGCCATTCTCATTGTCCTTGCCAAGGTGCGCGCTCGAACCAGAGATCGGACCAACGTGGCCGATTTTGACGACTTCCTGCGCTCCGGCGCTGCCGGCAAACATCATGGCGATGGCGAGTGGAACCAACTTTGTCTTGAATAACATGAACAATCTCCAATGGATATTTATAATATTAGCGCGCTTGACGCCGATTCAAACTACTCGTACAGGTCAGAAGATACAACAAAATAAATGGTTAGCAAAGCGCAATAATGCTTTTTTGCAGCTTTTTTCCATTTCCTGTCTACCTGCTTCCACTTTAACGTCCAACTGCGGCAAACGGTGCACCGTGCGTCGCCGCATGGGCACAAATAATTTGTAAGCAAATTTATCAAGTTCGCAGGAGCGTCAGGAGGGTTGACGCTGGCAAGCTGCGTTACCGGAACGCTACCGGGAATTATTTTTTCAAGGCCTGCAAGTGGGCCAATTCCTGTGCAACCGCGCGGCTTACAATCTTTTCCATGGTCTGTTGCAAGCCGTTTTGGATCTCGCTGGTCAGATCGGACAAAGCACGCTGCAACACTTCAGCCATGCAGTCCTTGATGCGCTGTTCCAGCACGAAATCGACCCGCCCTTGAAGCTGATGCAAGATCCGCTCGGTCAAGCGTCGCTCGAGGCTGCTCCATTCGTCATCGTTCCAGCTACTCGCGGCTTGCGCTTCAAGCTGCGCGCCGGGATCGTTCTCCGGTGCCGGCGCCGGAACTGTCATGGCGAGGTCGGCCGGGCTGTCCTGGATCACCTCGGTCAACACCGGAATGCTCTGGTCAAACGGTCGATTTGGGGTCATGGCTGGGCCGCGACAAAGTGGGTCGGTTGATAGCCTTGTTGTTTGTATGATACGTAACGCTTGCGTCCGGCAGAGGCTTCCGATTGATCCGATGACACGATTTCGAATACACGCTGAAAGCGCGCCGCATTTGCCGGAATCGAACGCGACAGATTCACCAGTACGTCGAAATGGGGCAACGCTTCCCGATCCCGATCGCGATCTTGATCACTGTCTTGATCGCTGTCGGTCAAGATGATGGCGGTCTGGGACGCCAGCGCATCGCCCGCCATCACGTGCGGCAGGAAATCTGTGTCGGAAAACGTCCACAGTGCCGCGTCCAATTGGGCCAGTTGGCGCGCATCCTCGGCCAGCAGCACGATTTTGTTGTGCGCCGCATATGCCTTGCGCACGAGGCGGCAGGCATAGGCGACTTTATCCGGCACGTTGGTATGAAAATCGATGCGGGTCATGGCGGCCTAAAATTGAAAAGCAGGCGCCGAAGAGGGCGCGTTGACCGGCGCCGGCGGCTGGCGCACGCGGCGCGACGCTTCCGCTGCCTCGGTGGAGGCATCCATTGCTGCAGCGCGCGCCAGGGCTTCGGCACTTGGCATGGTTGGTGGCGCGGCGGCATCGCCTTTCGCATAGCGAAACGAAGGCGGCAGTATCCGCTTGGCAGGGTAGGCGGCATGGTCCAGGGCCGCGTTCCAGGCGCTTGCTTCATAGCCGATGAGCTGGTTGCGACCCACCAGCAGCAAAGGCAGTTGCCCGTTGCCTCCGACCTGCTTCAAAACGGCCAGGTCGTTGGCGCTGGTCACGGTCTTTTCCGTGTAGGGAATGCCGCGCGCCTGCAACATGGCACGCCCATCGTCGCAGGCATTGCACTGGGCCGTTGTGTAAAAGATGACAGGATGGTTCTTGACCGCCTCCGCTAGTGCGAATGGCAACTGGAGTGCGGGACCGCCCCCCGAAAACGACTTCAGTTCGACCTTGGAGGCCGATTTTGGCGGCGGCGTGTCAGTGTATTGGACCACGCCTTTCGGGTCGACCCATTTATAAATCTGTGCCTGTACGGTCGCCGCGCACAGCAGCAACAAACTGGCCAACCAGGGGCGTGCTCGGGTACGGTTCGATACAATCGTGTTCACATCATCTCCAGTGCTTAAGATGCCATACCGCTATGTCGCAGAAGCGCATCGATGCTCGGTTCGCGGCCGCGGAAGGCTTTGAATGACTCCAGCGCCGGCCGCGAGCCGCCCACCGCCAGGATCTCCTGCTGGAAACGTCGGCCGGTGTCGGCCGATAAGATTCCGCCGCCGGTTTGGGCCGCTTCTTCGAATGCGCCATAGGCATCCGCGGACAGGACTTCGGCCCATTTGTAGCTATAGTACCCGGCCGCGTAGCCACCGGCGAAAATATGTCCGAACGAGTGTTGAAAACGGTTGAATGCAGGCGGCATCATGACGGAGAACTGCCGGCGCACTTGATCGATCGTTGCTTGCACGCTGTTGCTACCGGCCGGATCGAAATCGTAATGCAGATGCATGTCGACCAGCGAATACTCGACGTGGCGCAAGGTCTGAAGGCCAGACTGGAAATTCTTTGCCGCCAGCATCTTGTCGTACAGCGCGCGCGGCAGCGGTTCGCCGGTGCTCACGTGCGCAGTCATGTGCTGCAGCACTTCCCATTCCCAGCAAAAATTCTCCATGAACTGCGATGGCAGTTCGACCGCATCCCATTCAACGCCGGAGATGCCCGATACGCCGATTTCATCGACTTGGGTCAGCATGTGGTGCAAACCATGGCCAAATTCGTGGAACAGCGTGATCACATCATCGTGGGTGAACAGCGACGGCTGGAGTGTGCCGTCAATCACAGCAGGTTCGGTGAAGTTGCAAGTGAGATAAGCGACCGGCGTTTGTACCGAGCCGGCTTCCTCGACCCGCCGCCCGCGCGCATCGTCCATCCATGCGCCGCCGCCCTTGCCGCTACGTGCGTACAGGTCGAGATAAAACTGACCGACCAGTTTGCCGTCTTTTTCAATCCGGAAGAAGCGAACGTCTGGATGCCAAGTGCTGGTGGTGTCGGCAATGATCGACACTGAAAACAGGGTTTGCACCAAGCGGAACAAACCGTCGATCACAGTCGGCTCCGGGAAATACTGTTTGACCTCCTGCGCCGAAAACGCATAGCGCTGCTCGCGCAGTTTTTCGGACGCGTACGCAATGTCCCACGCTTCGAGCGTACCGAGCCCGAGTTCTTGGCTGGCGAACTGGCGCAACTGTGCCAGATCCTGCTCGGCATACGGGTGGGCACGGCGCGCCAAGTCTTCCAGGAAAGCGATTACCTGTTCCGGACTCTCGGCCATCTTGGGCACTAGCGATACTTCGGCATAGTTCTTGTAGTCGAGCAAGCTGGACTCTTCAGCGCGCAACGTGAGCAGGGTGGCGATATTTTGCGTGTTATCCCATTTGTCGCGTTCGCTGAAGTCCCTGCCCAGTTCGGATGCCTTGGTGGCGTTGGCCCGATAAATCGTCTCGCGCAGGGAGCGCTTGTCGGCAAACTGGAGGATCGGGAAATAGGAAGGGTAATGCAGCGAGAACTGGTAGCCGTCCTTGCCATCTTTTTCCGCGGCCGCGCGGGCCGCTTGTCTGACATCGTCGGGCAAGCCCGCCAAATCGGCCGCATCGCTGACTAGCAGCTTGTAGTCGTTGGTCGCGTCGAGCACGTTTTCCGAAAAGCGGGTCGACACGGCGGCATGCTGTTCCTGAATCTCGGCGAAGCGCGCTTTCTTGTCGTCGGCCAGTTCGGCACCGCCAAGGCGGAAGTCGCGCAGCGCGTTGTTAATGATCTTCTTGCGCGGCGCGGACAATGTGGCGAACTCAACACTTGCCGCTAATGCCTTGTATTTTGCGAACAGCGCTTCGTTTTGCGCCAGGGCGGTGAAAAACTCCGTCAGCTTCGGCTGGTTCTCGTTGTAGGCCGCGCGCAGTTCCGGCGTGTCGACGACGTTGTTCAAGTGGCTGACGATGCCCCATGCGCGGCCCAGTAACTCAGTTGCGTTCTCGAGCGGCGCGACAAAATTAGCCCAGCTTACTTGTCCGGCGGGTGCTTCCAGCTGCGCCACGACTGCGCGGTTTTGCGCCAGCAGCGCGTCAATGGCAGGTGTGACGTGCTCGGCCTTGATGGCATCAAAGCGCGGCAATCCGGAAAAGTCCAGCAAAGGGTTGGATGGGGCTATGGTCATGAGGGATAAGTTTCCATGGTGATGGCAGGTTGCGGCCTGCCATGTTGGTTTAGGTTCGTTCTGCCGCTTCAACCGTGTTCATTAACAACATCGTAATCGTCATCGGTCCGACGCCGCCTGGAACCGGGGTGATGTGGGAAGCGACTTCCCTGACCTCGGCAAAATCGACATCGCCGCACAATTTGCCGTTGTCATCCCGGTTCATGCCGACATCGATCACGATTGCGCCAGGCTTGACCATGCCGGCAGTG
>JANPCW010000922.1:0-4529 GCA_031431155.1 Janthinobacterium sp.
CGATCACCCGATCGTGCGCGCGCTCACGGCGCTGTACCCGGGCGCCCTGTCGTACCGCTGCGCCGCGCACCGTCCCGATGCCGGCCTGGCGCCCTACTTGATGGCGGCAATGGAGCAGGATAAGCTGCGCGGTGGCGCGGGCGATGCGGTGGCCTTGTTCGACGGGTTCGGTAATCTGTTGCTATGCGTGCCAGGCGCCCAAACGACGTCGCCGATCGGCACGCCTTTCATGCAATGCTCGCGCCAGTATGCGCAGCTTCGCTACAACTTGATGTCGGGCGCCAGCGCGGCCCTGCAGAGCGAGGTCAGGCAATACCTGGCGCATCCGAAGCAAGGTACTTTTGTATTTGCCATCGGCCCGGACCAGAGCGCGCAAAGCTTGATGAACCTGGGCGCCTATGGCTCGACCATGGAGAGCGCTTTGCCAGCCAATAATCGGGCCCAGTTCCAATATGTGCGCCCGGCCATCGACGCCCAAGCCTTGCAGGCGCTGTGCGCCAAGCTGCCGCCGCTGTACCGGGACACGATCGGCATCAACCCGCTGCAGGTAACCGATCGAGCCCTGATTGACGCCGTCGGCTAATTGGGCACGCATGTCACGCTGCCTTGATGTCCATCTGCATCATGCCGAAGATATTGCCGTCCGGGTCTTTCATGTAGGCCAGCCATCCGATGCCGGGAATCGGCATCTTGGGCACGACCGTGCTGCCGCCCAGGTTGGCCGTTTGCGCCAGAGAGAGGTCGAGCGACTCGACATCGATGGTGCACACAAAGCAGTTGACCGGCTGCATGTCGGCCGGGGGCAGTCCGCGCCGTGGCAGCAGGCCGCCGTTGATGCCCGGCTGGTCGGCCGGGCCGGTATCGATCATCCAGTAGGGACCGTCCTTCCACTGGTTGAAGCGCCAGCCGAACAGGGCGGAATAGAAGTCGATCAGGACCTGGGGTTGCGATCCCTGAATTTCGAAATGAACGGCGCGTGACATGGTTGGCTCCTCAAGAAAATTGTTTAACGATCGTCGGGCGGTAAATTCCTCAGTAAAAAATCGAAGGTGTTCTGGCCGGCCACAAGCCGGATCTGATCGGGCCCAAGCCCCGCATCGAGCAGCGCCTGGGTCAGGCCGGCCATGCCGGCGGCATCGATCGGGGTGCTCACCGCACCGTCGAAATCGGATCCATAGGCAACGTGCGTGTCGCCCGCAATTCCAATGGCGTACTTGATGGCGCGCGCGATCGACGCCACATCCTTGCCGCACACCGCGGCGTCCCAGAAACCGATCCCGATCAAGCCCCCGCGCGCCGCGATCTGGCGCACTTGCGCGTCGCTCAGATTGCGCCGGCCCGCGCAGCTGCCGCGCACCCCGGTATGCGAGACGATCACGGGGCGGGTTGCGAGCGCGAGCACGTCGGCGATGGTGGCGTCAGATGCGTGCGCCAGGTCGATGATCATGCGCCGTTTTTCCATCGCGCCGACCCAGTCGCGTCCCAGCGGCGTAAGGCCGCCTTTGCGCAGCCCGTGGCGCGATCCCGAGAGTTCCGTGTCGAAGAAATGGGTGGGCGCGGCCATCCGGAATCCGGCGCGGTAAAGCACGTCAAGATTGGCCAGCTTGCCTTCCAATGCGTGCGCGCCTTCCAATGTGAGCCAGCCGGCGCTTTGGCGCGGATGGCCGGCGCGCTGATCGAGGTATCGCTGCAACTGGCCGCTATTGTTGATGACGTGGAAAGTGCCGTCGCTGGCGCGCGCAAACGCGTTCAGCCGCTCTGCCTGCCAGGTGGCGCGGCGCAACAGGCTGTTCCATGTCGCGGGCGGCAAACCCTGCGCCACGCTCAGCAAGGTAATGTTGTCGGAGCTGTCGGCGTTGCTGTCGATATTCAATCCGCGTGGGGTCTTGGTAACGACCGAAAACGCTTGCAGCGCGATGTTGCCCCTGATCAGGCGGGCAATGTCGACATGGCCGCGCCGGTTGTCCAAGTTCAGGTTACGGTTCCACAGTAAGGCATCGGTATGCAGGTCGGCTATCAGCAGCGACTGGTGCAATCGCGCGGCGCCGGGCGATACCTGCACAGGCGGATTTGGGTGGACGCGATTGACGATATTATCAACTAGCCATGGTAACAGCGCCGCGCACAACGCCACGGCACAGGCTACACCGATCGCTATTTTGCCGCGGGTTTTCATCAATGCCTCGATTCAGCGGCGCGTCACCATGGATCGTAGGTTCCCAGGCTCCAGATATGGCCTTCGGGATCGCGACAGGTGAAGCCGCGTCCGCCATAATATTCATCCTTGATCTCAATGACGATCTCGGCCCCGGCGGCCTTGGCGCGCGCGTGCACCACGTCGGCGTCGTTCACGATCAGGTAACAGGTTTGGGTCTGGAAGCCGCCGATCTCGTCGGGTTGCTTCAGGACGCATCCGAATTCGGTGTTAGAGGCCGAGCCGAGCATGATCATGCCATTGCCGAACGTGAGCTGGGCGTGGGCGATGGTGCCATCTTCATTCGGCACCACGAGTTGCTTTTCGAATCCAAATGTGTTGCATAGCCATTCGATCGCAGCCGGCGCATCCCGATAGCGCATGCAGGGGACGATGCTCGCTTTGGTGTTCTTCAGTAGTGCTGGCATTTCTCTCGCTCCTATGCAGGCATTGATGAGGTTCGATCATCTAACCATGGCAGCGTTCACCCGGTTTCCGGGAGTGCTTGATCGCTGTCACGAACGGTCACGATGCTTTGGGCGTTTTTTCTGAAACGCAATGGTGTCCGTGTGTCCCGTGAGAAAGGCAGTCGCCGGAGCTAGCCACGACATCGTGGCCAGCGCGTCAAGCTCAGACAGCCACTTCGCAGATTTGTCCATTCCACCCGGCGCCATCATTGGTCGCGATGACGAGGCAGTTCCCTGGTCCGGGCGCTGCGGCGACCAGTTCGCCTCCGGGCGCCCAAAATGCGCTTTTGCCGGCCGATATGTACCCGCCCGAAGGACCGCCATGGTTTGCCATCAGCACGCCCATGCGGTAGCTGCGGGCATAACCGCGCAGTTGGCCTGCGTCGGCGGGGTAGCCCGCATCCGATACCAGAACGCCCGTCAAGTACAGCGAGGCGCCGGTGGCGGCCGCGTTACGGGCGTGTTCTCCATGCGTGGTGTCGGCACAAATGGCTAGTGCGAATGCGGCATCGCCGACGTGATGGTGCTGACTTTTCTCCGCTCCCGCGGCAACAAACCGTTCTTCTCCTGCATGCAGAAAGTGCTTGCGATAAATTGCAGTCCGGCCGTCGGGAAAGAATGTGATCGCGCCGATGAACGCAGCGCCGTCAGGATTGGGAATCGGCGCGCCAACCACCACGGTCATCTTTGTGGACAGCACCAGAGCGCGGATCGGCGCAAGGCGGCTGTCATCTGGCTGGAGCAGGGAGCCGCTAGGTAATCGCAGCTCATAGCCGCTGAGCGACAGCTCCGGGAAAACCAGGATGCCGACGCCCTCCGCATGCGCTGCCGTCATGAATTTCGTGTGTACCAGCACGTTGGCGGTGATATCGCCAGCTGCCGAAACGGATTGTGCTGCCGCGATGCGAAGGGAGATCATAAGAAAAGGGACGAAGGGAGAAGGAAAGTTTTGAAAAACGCCAATTCGAGTTTGTCGCGATTGATACGCGGCGCTTGATGGCCGGCGGTCGCACACGAATTCAGAATCTTTACTGGAATCATGGGAAGTCATTCAACCAGGCAAGGAGTGCGTTGGTCGGACCGACTGCAGGAAGCGATTTAGCAGCGGCGAGTCGGCGTAGGCCACGTTAAAGCGGAACCAGACCGAATCGGGCGGGCGCAGCATGAAAAACTCATTCGGCGACAGCAAGATGCCGGACTTGAGCGCCAGGTCGGCGACCACTTTTCCGTTCCATTTTTCACTCGGTGCGCCAGGCCAGCCGGCACTGACGAACATGCCCCCGCGCGGACGCGCCACCGGCGCCATGCCGGCTTCGCTCAGCTGAAGGATGGTGCGCTCGCGGCCCGCATCGAGCTGAGCGACCAGCCGCTCTACCATGCGCCGGTAGGGCCGCGCCGACACCGCGTGGTACACCGCGCGCTCGTTGATTTCGGACGTGGTCAGGCCGGTCAGCATCTTCACGCGCACCAGTTCGGGCAGCAGCGAACTGGAGGCCGCAATCGAGCCAACCCGCAGCACCGGCGACAGCGTCTTGGAGAAACTGCCGACCCGGATCACGCGCCGCAAGCCATCCATGGCGGCCAGCGAAGCCTCCCCGCGCGCCGCCAGTTCGCGGTAGATGTCATCCTCCACCAGCCAGAAATCGAATTGCTCGGCCAGGCCCAGCAAGCGGTGCGCCTGGGCCAGACTGAGCGATGTACCGAGCGGGTTTTGCAGCACCGTGTTGACGAACATGAGCTTGGGCTGGGTGCGCGCCGCCTGTTTCATCAGGAACTCGACATCGAGGCCGGCATCGCTGCGCGGTATGCCCACCGGGATACAGCCGTGGTGCCGGATCAGCGACAGCAAATTGCTGTAGCCCGGATCC
>JANPCW010000923.1:0-4828 GCA_031431155.1 Janthinobacterium sp.
TTTCGGTGCGGGCCCCGAAGCCGCCGCCGACGAACGGCTTGATGACGCGGATGCGCGAGGTGTCGAGGTCGAGGCAGCGCGCCAGCGTCAGGTGCACATAATAGGGCACCTGGCTCACCGTATGCATGGTCAGCTGGTTGCGCTCGACATCGAAGCTGGCCATCACCGCGTGCGGTTCCATGTGCGCATGGGTGACTTCGGCGCATTCGAACGATTCTTCGCGCACCAGGTCGGCCGCGGCAAAGCCGGCTTCGGCGTCGCCGAATTCGTTATGCACTTCGCGTTCCAGATTGCCTTTCCGGTTCTCGTGCAGCAGCACCGCACCGGGCGCGCGGGCGCTGGCGGTATCGGTATAGATCGGCAGTTCGCGCACCTCGAGGCGGATCAGTTTCAGCGCGGCAGCCGCGGTCGCATCGTCGATGGCGGCCACCGCCGCTACCGGTTCGCCGAAATAGCGGACCCGCTCGCGCGCCAGCGGAAATTCATTTTGCGCCACCGGCAGGATGCCGTAGGCCTTGTCGCAGGCGTCGCCGGTGATCACGGCAACCACGCCCGGCAGCTTCAAGGCTTCCGAAATGTCGACCCGGATGATGTCGGCGTGCGCATACGGGCTGCGGAAGATGCGCCCGGCCAGCGCGTCGGGCGCGAACAGGTCGGCCGTGTACTTGGCGCGCCCGCTCACTTTTTCGATCCCGTCCACCAGTGCGATACGCTGGCCGGCGCCTTTGTTCATGCCGGGCTTCATGCTGCGGCTCCTGCGCGGCTGATGCTGGTAAAACTGCTGGCAGCGACCTGCACCGATTCGATGATCTTCACGTAGCCGGTGCAGCGGCACAGGTTGCCGGCCAGCGCGGCGCGGATTTGCGCGACCGAGGGCGCTGGATTGGCGCGCAGCAGCGCTTCGGACGCCATCAGCATGCCGGGCGTGCAATAGCCGCACTGGGTGCCGAGTTTTTCATTGAACGCCTGTTGCAGCGCCGACAGGTGACCGGCCTTGGACAGCGATTCCACCGTCTCGACATGGCGGCCGGCGACGCTGGAAGCCAGCGTCAGGCAGGCCAGGCGCGGCACGCCATCGACCAGCACGGTGCAAGCGCCGCATTCGCCGCCGTCGCAACCTTGCTTGGTGCCGGTCAGGTTGAGCTGCTCGCGCAGGTAATCGATCAGCAGCAGGTTGTCCGTCATCGCGTCTTCACGCGCCTGACCGTTGATCCGCATCGCAACGACCGTTTTCATGTATTTTCCTTCGAGGAATGATGGCGTGAATTCGCGCTATGCGTCCAAGAATAGCGTAAATTTAGTTTTATATCAAACTAAATTTAGCGTGCATGCGTCGCGATTTTTTAAGGGATGCCATCCCCGTGTGGATGCGAAGAACTTGGACTTACTGTTCAGCCGCCGGCAATCGGGGGCCAGATCGCCACCACGTCGCCGTCTCGCAGCACACAGTCCGGACGGGCCGGCGGCGCAACGTAGACGCCATTGATCAAGACCAGGTGGACCAGTTTTTCCGGCAGCTTGAAGCGGCTCACGAGATCGCCGATGGTTGTCGCGGGAGTGACGTCAAGTTCGATCGCATTGTAGTTGCGTCCGGTTGGCAGGTAGTCACTGAGGGTGGCGAACAGTTTGAACGTGATTTTCATTGTCTATCGATGCGACTGCGTATGCCAGGCATGCTGCTGTTGCGCGCAAGCGATATACGCTTGCATCAAGCGGGTCGGGTCTTCCAGCAGCATGTCTTTCCATTGGCCGAGTTTGACGCGTTGTTGAATCAGGCCGCGCAGCACGCCCACATGTTCAGTCAAGCCGATTGCATTTGAGCCGATCAGCACATCCTGGTCGAATTCGAGCAGCAAGTATTTGAAATTGGGAAGGTCGCTCATTTCGACACGTTGACCGCCGGGCACCCCTTGCCATTGGCCGAACGAGGTCGAAATCAAGCCGATCGTGTCGAGCACGTTGATTTGGGTCACGCCGCGTTGCAGCGCATGCTTGCCGCTCATGTTCATCGCCGCGCAGTAGGCTTGGTCGGCTGCATTTGGCTGGATCGCCGAGACAATGGTGCGGCCAGTGACAAAATCAAACGCTTCGGCGCAGTCGCCGGCAGCATAGATGCCCGCAATATTGGTCTGCATCGATTCATCGACCAGAATGCCTTGCAATGCCTTGATGTCGCTGAACTCGAGAAACCCGATGTTGGGCTTGACGCCGGTGGCGGAAATAATCAAGTCCGCCGGTAGCTGGCGGCCATTCGACAGTCGCACGCTTAAGGGTGTATCAGCTTCGGGTGCACCAACTTCAATCGCCTCGATCTTGATACCCGTGTATACCGTGACGCCTTTTTGCTCGCACCATTGCCGGATCATGTTGCCGGCGCCTTCGCCCATCATGCGTGGGACCATCCGATCGCCCATCTCGATTACCGAGAGCTCCACGCCGCGCGCGGCCAGCGATTCCATGATGATGCAGCCGATGAAACCGGCGCCCATCTGGATCACCCGGGCCTTGGGCGTGGCGAGTTGCATGATCTTGCGCGCATCGTCGAGCGTCCAGCATGGATGCACGCCGGGGCAGTCGATGCCGGGGATCGGTGGTTTGATCGGTGACGAACCGGTCGCGATCAGCAGTGTATCGAAGGCGACGGTGGCGCCATCATCCATTTCCAGCATGCGCGCCGTGATATCGATGCGCTGGGCCCGGCCCATTTTTTGTTCGATGCGCAGTTTGGTAAAGTGATGCGGATCCTTACGCAAATAAGTACCAGGCTCATCAATTTGACCCATCAACAGATAGGGAATCGCCATGCGCGAGTAGGGCGGCACCGGTTCGTCCCCGATCAGGACGATGAAGTCGCTGCCGGGCGCGTTCTTGCGTATGGTTTCGGCCGCGATGACACCCGCAGGACCGTTGCCGATGATGACGTGTCTGGTCATGCGTGTCTCCGAGGGTCACAGCCCTAGTCGGGTGCGGGTTTCGGCCGTCAATTGACCCTCAGGCGTCCAACCACGAAGGCTGTAATACTCCGGCAGCATCTTGTCCAAGCCACTGACCAAGCCTTTTGCGGGGCCCGTTTTGGCCGGTTCAGTCAACAACCGCTTCGGCAAGGTGTCATCGAGATTGGTAAAGCCTGCGCGATTGTTGAAGTCGCGCTCCATGTTCCAAATCCGCTCGCCAATCACGGCAAGATTGTCGAGCGTGAAATTGTCATCGCAGGCCGCCGCCAATTGCGGCTGCAAATCGGCCATGGTCCAGGCAAAGGTTGTAAACAGGCACACGCCGGCCGAGTCGAATACGGCGGTTGCATCCTGGAACGCCTTGACCAGACCAGCCTTGCCTTCGGTCACGAGCGGGTCGGTCTTGATCGGAATACCCAACACTTCGGATGCCACGGTGTAGCCGCGCAAATGGCAGGCGCCGCGATTGGAGGTCGCATACGCCAGACCCATCCCCTGGATGCCGCGCGAGTCGTAAGCGGGAAACTCCTGGCCCTTGACGCTCATCGACAGGTCGGGGTGACCGTATTTGGCCGTCAGCCGCTTGGAGCCGAGCCCGATTTCCTTGCCGAAACCCTCGCCTTTCGCGGTCAGTTCGGCAAAATGGACCAGGGCTTTGGCCGAGCCGAACGTCGCATCCACCCCAAGCTGCTCCGCGCTGAGCACGCCCATCTGATACAGCTCCATCACTGCGCCGACCGTGGCTCCGAACGAAATCGGATCAAAACCTTGCTCGTTGCACAGGAAATTGGCGTAGGTCAGCGCTTCCAGGTCGTTGACGCCGTTGGCCGAACCGAGCGCCCAGGCGGCCTCATACTCGAGCCCGCCGGACGCGCCCCAATATTGCGGCTTGTTTTGCACCGTGAAATGGGTTTCGTCGATTTTGGAGACGCGCCCGCACGCAATGGTGCAACCAAAGCATGCCTGGTTCGTGACCAGGTTGGGTTTGCCGTCGGTCTTACGCGGCTCATGCATGGCTTCGCCGGAGATGTCTTTCGCGCCGTCGAACTGCACGTCGCGGTGATTGTGGGTCGGCAGCGCGCCCATTTCGTTGATGACGTTCATCAGCACCTGGGTGCCGTACTTGGGCAAGCCCTGACCAGTGACGGCATTGTCGCGCAGCACTTTTTTCGCGGCGACGGTGGCAGCCATGAACGCTTTCGGATCGCGAATATTGCCGACACCTTTAGTACCGCGTACCGCGATCGCTTTCAGGTTCTTGCTTCCCATGACGGTGCCAACGCCGGACCGGCCGGCCGCGCGATGCAAGTCGTTCACGACTGCCGCATACAGGCAGCCTGTTTCGCCGGCCCGCCCGATCGATGACACGCGTATCTGCGGGTCCTGATGGCGCGTCTTGAGGGCGGGCTCGGTTTCCCACACCGATTTCCCCCACAGCCAGGCGGCGTCCAATAGTTCCGCCTGATCGTTACTGATGTAGAGATAAACCGGGGTGGCCGATTTTCCCTCGAAAACGATCATGTCCCAGCCAGCAAATTTCAACTCGGCGCCAAACTAGCCGCCCGAGTTCGAGCACGCGATGGCGCCCGTGAGCGCGCCCTTGGTGATGACCGAGTAACGTCCGCCGGTCGATGCCATCGTGCCGGTCAGCGGCCCGGTCGCCCAAATGATCTTGTTCTCGGGCGCCAGAGGGTCCACTTTTGGATCGACCTCGTCGATGAAATACTTGGTCGCCAAGCCGCGCTGCCCTATGTACTCGCGCGCCAATTGCATGTTGAGCGGCTCCGCCTTGCAAGTGCCCGCCGTCAGATCGACCCGAAGAATTTTTCCTGTCCATGCCATGATGAATCTCCTTGATTCAAAAAACGGTGTCG
>JANPCW010000924.1:0-2842 GCA_031431155.1 Janthinobacterium sp.
GGACGCCTTGACGATTGCGCGCATGCGTTTTTTCGGGTCAGCCACCTGGCTGGACAGCTTGAGCAACATCATGCTGACCTGATTGTTCAGGTCGGTATTGCCTGCCGCGCGCAAACTGATCGGCAAGGCTGCTACCAGCGATTTCGCCGGCAACGCGCCCTTGCTGTCCAGATAGCGCCGCATCGCGCCGCTGCAAATGCCCAGCACCGCGTCGTTCAGGGTCGCGCCAAACGCCGATGCGACTTCCTGGGCCTGCACCAATGGCACCGTGACGGTCGCAAACACGCGCTGGTTGGTGATGCTCACATTGAGCGGCGTCCTGGGCGCCATGGAAAAGCCCTTCGGCCAGCCATAATGGCGCTTGCCATTCTCGTCCTTGGCCGGCGCCAGCAAACCGGCCACTGCCTTCACGCCGCTTGGCAAGCCCTTGACCAATTTCATGCATTGCGCGAACGTATTGCGCGCGGTGGCCGACAGCATTTCCGACACCAGCGGCTCGTATGGGGCTTTTTCGTGCGCCGGCGGGGGCTCCACCGCACGCGGCGTGGGCGTCACGTCAAGCAGGGCTTGCGCCAGCACAATGGCACCCTGGCCGTCCAGCGCGGCGTGGTGAATCTTAGAATAAAACGCAGCCTGCCCGCTCTGCAAGCCATCAAATACATAGAATTCCCACAGCGGACGGCTGCGGTCGAGCAGACTCGAATGCAGGCGCCCAACATATTTTTCGAGCTGCTCCATCGTGCCCGGCTTGGGCAACCGGATCTGGCGAATATGATAGTCGAGGTCGACATCGTCATCATCGACCCAGACCGGGTTCGCAATATCGAACGGCATCAGCGCCAGCTTCTTGGTAAACACGCTCGCCAGATGCATGCGCTGGGAGATGTGCGCCTTCACCGCATCGAGAAACTCGCCCTGCGCGCCTGCGGGAAGATCGAGCAGGATCAGGCCGCCGATATGCATCGGCATCTCCGGTGTTTCCAAATGAAGAAAGCTCGCATCCAGGCCGCTCAAGTGTTTCATGCCGTTCCTCAGTAAAAATTTACGTGCGAAAATTCCGTTCCCGCCAGCGAGCTGTTCAATACATGCCGAAAAATGGGTTAAACCATGGAGTGCGCTGCGGATCGAGATACAGCAGCTTCTTGAGCCCGGTGTGCGCCTCATGGTCGAACCGGCGCCACTGACCTTCAGGCTGGGCCAGCCGGTCCGCAATCGCGTACAACGCGGTCGGATTCATGCCCATCCCGACGTGACTGGCGTACACCTCGATGTTTTCCGACGTGTCCGTCTCGTTCTCCATACTGCATTGCCAGGCAACGACCCCATCGGACCGCGAGAAGATCGACGTCGTCGGCACGCGCGGCGTCACTTTCAGCGACTCGAAGCGCGCCGCATTGATTTCCTTCTCGCCCGACACCAGCCGATAGATGCGCCAGGCATTGGTCGCCTTCGGATTGCCGGTAAAGGGCGCACCAAGCGAGACAACAATTCGTACATCGTCCGGCAGCAGCTTGGCGATTTCGCGCGCGTACACGCCCCCCAGACTCCATCCGACCAAGCTGACGCGGCAGCCATGCGCGGCCCGCAACTGGCGGACCCGGTCAACGCATGCTTCGAGCACGCCCGGACGCGGCCCAAAGTTAAGGCCCTGCTCCCAGGCATACGGCGTATAACCCTGTTCCGACAGAAAACGGCGCAAAACCAGCGTCGTCAAATCGCCGGCCGCCAGTCCCGGAAACACCAGTACCGGGTGGTCATCACCCTTCGGGTCGCCGCGCAAGAATGGAAAGGCGGCCAGCGCGGCCCCCAACTCCCAAGGCGCACGCAGTTCAAGCGCCAGGCGTACCAAACCCGGGGCGCGTTCAGAATGAATTGGTTTTGTTGCTGAATGACGATGTGGCATCGGTCCTCCTGCCGCCGGGTGCGCTAATCGTTCCATTTGAGCGGCGCGGCAGCCTGTTAATCTTGGTCTCAGCTTACCATTTTTGAACCCAAGGGCGGGCAACTAGCGCTGGGTAAAACCCTCTATTACGTGCTACGCAGCGCGGCGGCGGCACTGCGGCGGGCGGCGAAAAAGCTCTTCAGCAAAGCGCCGCATTCCGGGGCGAGCACGCCGCCGACCACATCGGTCTGGTGATTCAATTGTTGGTGCGCGAACAGGTTCAGGACCGAGCCGCAGGCGCCGGTCTTGGGATCGCTTGCACCGAACACGACCCGCGCGAGACGCGCATGCAGCATGGCGCCGCAGCACATGACGCACGGTTCCAGCGTCACATACAGCTCGCAACCGGGCAAGCGGTAATTACCCAGCAGCGCGGCGGCTGCGCGCAGGGCGACAATTTCGGCATGTGCCGTGGGGTCATGCCGTCCGATCGGCTGATTGAAGCCGGTGGCGATCACGATGCCGTCCTTGACTACGAGCGCGCCGACCGGCACCTCGCCCAGCGCCCATGCATGCTGCGCCAGCACCAAAGCTTGCCGCATGAATTCAGACTGCGCCGAATCAGGCATCGGTGATTTCTGCCCAGCAGTTTGGCGTTTCGTGCAATACCAGTTTATGCAGACGCAGGCCGGTGCCAAAACGGTCCTTGTAGGCCGCCTTGAGAATGTCGAACGCAATTTGCGCCAGATTTTCGACGGTCGGGATACGGTCGATCACGACCGTCTTATGGCCGGGCAAGGTGGCAAGGAAGTTGCGCACGGCGTCGTCCTGGGCGTAGACCAGGAAGGCGTGATCCCAGATGTCGACCAGGTGCTCCTTGGCCAGCGCCTTGATGTCGGAAAAATCCATGATCATGCCGTTGTCGGTGCTGCCTTCGACTGCGATGACGGCCCCGGTCAG
>JANPCW010000925.1:0-2930 GCA_031431155.1 Janthinobacterium sp.
GCGCGACCGTCAGCAGCAACAGCGCCGGCTAGGGCGCGGTAAATGGCTGGCGTTTGCCTGGGCCCTGTTGGCGGCATTGCGGCGTTACCCTTTTCTCTCGGTGCGGCTGAAACTGAACGGTGAACTGCACGAGCGAAGCACTTCGTTCGTGTTCATCGGCAACAATGAATACACGATGGAAGGCTTCAACATCGGCGAACGTGTGCGGCTCGACGACGGCGTGCTCAGTGTGTACGTGGCCCAGCGCCCTGGACGGCTGGGCCTGCTACGGCTGGCGTTACATGCCTTGATGGGGAAGCTGGCGCAGGCCAGGGATTTTGATGTCTTGACGGCGCGCGCGCTCGACATCGAGACCCGCCACAAGCGTCTGCGCGTGGCCACCGACGGCGAGGTTACGGTAATGACGTCGCCACTGCGCTACCGGATTCGCCCGGGCGCCTTGACCGTCATCGTGCCCGGTCCCGGTCCCGGTCCCGGTCCCGATATCGGCGCGGGCGCCGAGGCGCAAGGATAAGCCATGCGCACCATCGTTCATCTGTCGGACCTGCATTTTGGCCACATCGACCAGGCCGTGATTGCGCCATTGACCGCCCTGATCAAGCGCATCGCGCCCGACGTGGTGGTGGTCTCGGGCGACCTGACCCAGCGCGCCAGAAGCGGCCAGTTCCGGGCGGCGCGCGCGTTTCTCGACACCTTGCCGGCGCCGCGGATCGTGGTGCCGGGCAATCATGATATCCCCCTGCACAATCTGTACAACCGCTTCATGCGCCCGCTTGCCAAATACCGGAAATATGTCACCGACGAGCTGGAGCCGGTCTATGCGGACGATGAAATTGCGGTGCTTGGCATTAACACTGCGCGCTCCCTGACATTCAAGGACGGCCGCGTCAACCACGGCCAGCTCGAGCGCCTGCGCACCCGCCTGACGGAGCTGGGCGACGAGCGCACCAAGATCATCGTCACCCATCACCCGTTCGACCTGCCCGAGCATTTCGGTCAACACCAACTGGTCAACCGCGCGCCGCTGGCGATGGACATGTTTGCGCGCTGCGGGGTGGACTTGCTGCTGGCCGGGCATTTTCATTCCAGCCATGCTGGGAGCACGGCCGAGCGCTACAAGATCAGCGGCTATGCGGCCCTGATGGTGCAGGCCGGCACGGCGACCTCGACCCGTGGCAGGGGCGAGACCAATTCGTTTAATGTGATCCGGGTCGTGCACGACCGCATTACGGTCGAGCGCCACAGTTGGGCGCCGCTCGGTGGCGCATTCGAGCCGGTCGGCAGCGATACATTTGAGCGCAGCGCCAAAGTGTGGATCAACGCTAAAGCCAGTAGTTGAACGTGCGCGCGGCCCATTCCTTGACCCGGTCCGCGATCGGCCGGCTGGCCCATTTCTCCGGCGTGATCCGCAGCGAGCCGCGCAAATCCTCGGCGAATGCGGCCTCCATCTCGCGCCCGAACGAAGCGCCCATCACCACCACGTTCAATTCGCTGTTGTGCATGAAGCTGCGCATGTCGATATTGGTCGAACCGACCGTGGACCAGGTGCCGTCGATCACGGCCGTCTTGGCGTGCAGCACGGCGATCTGCAACTGATGAATCTGCACGCCACCGGCCAGCAATTGGTCGTAATACGAATGCCCGGCATGAAACACCAGGCCGCTGTCAGAGACGCCGGGCAAGATCACCTTGACGTCGATCCCGCGCTTGGCCGCTGCAATCAGGGCATCGATGATTTGCTGGTCCGGCACGAAATAGGCCGAGGTGATGTGGATCGATTGCTTCGCTTCCCGCAGCGCCAGCACATAGGCTTTATAGATCTGGAAGCTGCCGCCCGGCTCACTGGCCAGGATGCGCACGATCTTGTCGCCGACTTCGGCCAGCGGCGGAAAATACATGCGGTCCGGAAAATCTGCGCCATCCTGGCCGACCCAAGCCTGCAGGAAGATCCATTGGAGGGCCGCCACCGCCGGACCCTCGATCTTCACGTGGGTATCGCGCCAGCCCACCTTGCGGTGATCGACCGGGCGCGCCTTGGAACGGAACAGCGAACTGTTGGCATAGGTGCTGCTGATATTGATGCCGCCCATGAAGGCCAGTTTGCCATCGACGATCATGACCTTGCGGTGATCCCGGTTATTTAGTTCCCACTTGCCCACGCGGGCCGTGGGATTGACCGGGTTGAAGGCGATCAGGTGGATCCCAGCCGCGCGCATGCGGTCGAAGAACGCCTGCGGGGTGCCGATGGTACCGACGCTATCGTACAAAATGTTGACGTCCACGCCATTTTTTTGCTTTTCGATCAAGAGGTCGGCGAATTTCAGGCCAAGCTCGTCCTGATCAAAAATATAGGTTTCGAGATTGATGTGGTCTTTGGCGTTGCCGATCGCCTCCATCATGGCGGCCAGCGTCTGCGGTCCGTCGAACAGCAGCGACACCTTGTTGCCGGCGATCAGGGGCACGCCGGTTGCCGCTTCCTCCAGCACCGCCTGCGCCTTCAGGTCGATGGTGGATTTATTCCAGCGCTTGGCCAGCAGGGTGCGCACGTCCTTCGCATGCAGTGCGCCTTTCGCGTTCGCAACGGTCGGGCTGGCTTTGGTGGCCAGATTATCGCTGCTCACGTTGGGCAGCGAGGCGCAAGCGGCCAGCATCCAGCTCAATGCTGCCAGTGGCAGCCAGCGGTGTCCCGGCACGATGGTCATTTGGTCCCCTTTGGCTGCCTGGCAGCGTTGGTCTGGTCCGCAGATACTATCGCAACTTCCTTGGGGCCAATGAAAAAATCGATGGGTGCGCGCCAGAATCGTCGCGCCAAGGCCTTAAACAAAGGAAATCCATGCTCAAAGCGGACTTGGCGCGAGCGTAACGCCACCCACAGCGCCAGCCCGAAGCTGACCAGCAGATTGACAGTCCCGATCGCAAGAAAGCCGGAC
>JANPCW010000926.1:0-6993 GCA_031431155.1 Janthinobacterium sp.
CACCAAACGGACCGGCGTCCAGATCTATTTCGCCCGTCACACAGCCCCTGGCAGCGCGGCTCAAACGAGAACACCAATGGCTTGCTGCGCCAGTACATGCCCAAGGGATCGGACCTGTCAATCTATTCACAGGACGAGCTCGACGCCATTGCTCTGTCGCTCAATACACGCCCCCGCGCACGGCTCGATTATGAGTCTCCGCTCGTCGTCTATACTCAGCACATCGCGCTACTGCAACACCCGGTCGATACTGCTCATTAACCCAGTGTTGCACTTGGTACTTGAAACCGCCCTCTCTTTTCCGATCTTTCCCTGCACTTGGGTTCAGCCGAATTTCTCGACGGTGCCCGTCATCCCGAGCATCCGAACGCGTTCACCCGATGCCGCAAGCTCCCGCTGCCGGTCTTGCACAATTGGCCGTGACTTTGCCTGTGTGCCGCAACCCGGGCAATGGTGTGGCGCTTGGCGTCGTCCAGGCTGGCATAGGCGTAGGCGCCCGGGGTGTCGTAGCTTTCCAGTTGGGGCGCGTTCTTGCCGCCGACGGCCGGTCTCGTTGAGGCGACCATTGTGGAATATCGCACCCTGCCTGACTCATTAATTGAAATGAAGACCTGCAGGGAACCATGAAACCATGCGCGGCTAGGTCATCCTGGTCGCATCCACTTGATCGGCCAGCCTGACTTGTTCCTGCACCCTGGCATTGGCGATGTCTCCAAGCAAATTGTCGCTCCATACCAACTCGACCGTAACGTCATCCAGAGCCTTGCCCTTGGGAGCGATGTAGCTGACTGGGCGGCTCTGCAGATCTTTCTCGTTGATGCTCCTGCGAAAGAAGAACCAGAACCCGCTGCGCGGGTAGTAGCCGCGCCGCAGGATATAGCCGCCGCCTTCGCGCCGGGTGTCCGTTTGGGTTCTGATCAGGGAGCTGCGCATGTCGGCGCTGTCGCTGTCCTTCATGATCGGAAATGGCGTGCCATGCTCGGCTTGGCTCACCAGCGTCTCTTCCTGCCGGCTCAACGGCTCGCCATTTTTCTTCTTGGCTTGCGCGTCCTCTGTCTGCTTGGTGATGTCAAACACTCTCTTGTTAAAGCCCTTCAAGTTCTCGGGATTTTTCATACTTCTTACACCTGCAACATGGACCAGCTTGTCGTACTCGGTCACTGGGCCAGCCATGTAAAAGCCAGCAAGGGAATCGTGCACATAGTCGTCGAAGAAGCGCATAACGCCGGCTGGCAACGGTTCGGGGGAGGTAAAGATGGCAAGTGCGTCTTTTTCCCATGGCTCCAGCCCCGTGCGAT
Organism: Janthinobacterium sp.; assembly: GCA_031431155.1. Taxonomy (GTDB): domain Bacteria; phylum Pseudomonadota; class Gammaproteobacteria; order Burkholderiales; family Burkholderiaceae_D; genus JANPCW01. The sequence goes on from JANPCW010000926.1 coordinate 1,299, forward strand.
TTCTCGCTTGGGCGAAATGCCAAAGGTTGGTATTTTCCTGGTCAAGTTGCAAAAATTGGTCGTTGTCACTGTTTGGGCCAGGGGATGCCGTGCGCCTGAACCCCAGTGCTTTGAGGTCGCCCTCCAGCATGCGGTTGGCATCCCGTAAATCCTGCTGATCCTGCCCGCTAGCGGCCTTGAAGCTGGCCGTCGCTTCAAGCGCGTTAAGCCGGCGTGCGGCACGCCAGCGGTAAGAAAGCTCCATGTGTTTGATGAGCTTGCCACCGTTCTGGCCAAGTGCCGCGGTGTACGCTTCCCAGCTAGATTTGAGATCGTCGCTGACCTGAAAATCGTCTTGAATGGTTGCCTCCAGCTCGCTGTACGGAATCAGCGGCACGCCTGCCAGCCGCGCGGCCTTGAACATGTGCAGCAGGGGAATTTGCGAAAGCAGGGCCGACTGGCTGCCGCGCCCCTTGCCCTGCTCCCCAGGGGCATAGCCGCCGCCCACGTCGGAGTGCACGCCGGGAAAATATATTTCCTCGATGCTGCCCCGTAGCTGAGTGACCGGGAAGTTCATGCGCTGCTCGTGGGCCGCGATGCAATGCAGGCCCGCCTCCACACAGCCTGGCAGTGGCTTGAGTATGTGCTTGGCCCAAGCCCAATGGCCGTCGAAAATCGCATCCGGCAGGGCCAGCGACTTCCCTATTGAGGCCGAGCCGCCCACCGTGGCCACCGTGTCGAACACGCCCAGAAAATTGATGCGCGCCGCAATGCCCGCGAACTTGCCACCTTCCAGCAAATCGCCGAAAAGATGGCAAAAAGCCGCCGCCTCGGCCGCGCCACGCGAGAAACCAAAGACCGACACCGTGAGCGACGGAATGGACGGCTTGGGGCGTATCGCCAATGCTGCTTTGAGTTTGTCGATATGGGTGGAAAACCAGTCTCGGTGCGTCAACAACTGGCGCTGGTCTTCGGTGTTTCCCTTTTTTTCCGCTTGGCCCACTGCATGCTCGTAGGACTGGGCGAGTTGACCGGCTTCGGCGTCTTTGTACAGAGGCAATTTTTTTTCATCGATTGTACTGTGCAATGCATTCAATACCTGCAACAAACCCCACACAATGCGCGATTGCCCGCCTTTGGCAAAGGCCTTTCCCTCCTGGGTCTCGGTCAATTCGCCAATATCCTTGAAACGGGTGCCAACACCTTGGATGTAGTAGCGAAAGTAGCCGCTCGTTTGCTTGTTAGCCGGGAATACCCTGAACAGGCGCGCCACATTGCTGTGGCTACACTCCTCCGGCTTGAGCTGCTTGCTCGGCAAGACGGCGGGGACCTTGGTCTTTTCATGGGGCACTCCAATGCGTTCGCCTTCCCGGTCGCGATACATATTGTTGTTGGTGCCATCAAAAAACAAGCCGACCTGCACAGGGATGCTGCAAGGCAGGGCAGTCGCCGTGCAGCTGTCCGCCGCGATCTGCGATTGATCTCTAGCCGAAGGCTTCAAGAAATCATTAACAGGAACTGGTGCAGCGACTGGAGTTGCAGTAGTCATATGGAGTTAGTTCGAGGATGAAGCGTTTGCGGGTTTGCCAGAATGTCGGATTGGGTGGGCAGAACTGTAGCCTGGATAAATAGACACGATTACCCGCACCTCATTATTCGGAAAAAAATGCATGTAAATACTGCCGGTCTCGTCATATTTCTCGATTTCGACTGTTTTTTCTTTGACGATATGCGTGTGTCCCTCAGGCATATCCCACCGCACCAGCACTTTCATGCCCGGGCGCCAGACTTTGGGGATGTCTGCGCAGCAGATATCCGCACCACCCGCTCCCCACCTCTCCATGTTCCCTCCCCCAACGCCGTCAACCGAAGCCGAATAGATGTATTTACCCGTATGGTTAACAATGCCAACCTGGGCGCCGGCGGTGGCGTCTTCCTCTTTCGTCTGCTGCGCGGCGCAACTGGTGATGAACAACGTGCAAATCAGATAAATGAGCCATTTCATGCTTGTTTCTCCTGAAAATTGGATCGGGGTTGCCGGCGAACGCAGCGAATGGTCGTCATGCTGCGGAACCCTGCCAGAAATCGTCGGGAAGCGCGCCAACTTCCGCCTGGTAATCGGCCCCCTTGCTGGTGCGTTGCAAAAGGGTCGCCATGGCCGGGTGGCGCGCGAAGTCGTCGGCCAGGATCAGCGCGAGCGCACTGAAGTGCTGGCGCGCACCTGCCGCGCTGATGCCATTGGCGCTGGCGAGCCCAAGGTGCCTAGCCACCCGGGCGTGGCATTGGACGGGGCGGTGCTGGCGTAACAGGTCGGGCTGGGTGTCGTCAAGGTTGGCGAGCACGGCGTCGGCCTCTGCCGCATCGACCAGGCTGGCAAAGGCGCTGTCGCTCACGGGCAATTGCTCGAAGTCTGCGGAGGTTGGTTCTGGCACGGCGCCACCTTGCCAACTGATCGGCGTGCCATCGCGCTGCACTGACCACCAGCAATACAGCGGGCCGAGCAGATGGCTGCGCTGGCTTGCCGTCAGTGTTTCCATCAGCACCGGCAGCACGCGCGTGTCGCCCCAGCGCACCGGCCATTCCATGCTGTCGGCCGTACGGGCAATCAGGTAGGGGCGCAAGTGCTGTTGCAAGGCATCGGCGCTCAGGGTGCTGGCAATGATGCTGAGCATCGGCTTGCCTGCGCAGGCGGCAAACAATCGCTGCAGCCACGGGAGCTGTTCGATGGCCGCGGCCGGCGCGCCAAATAGGTGCGGTGCGGCCGCGCCCAAGGCTTGCAGCGCCGTGTTCGCGTAGAGCGAATGCCGGGGCAAGCGCGGCCGGTCGCGAGCGCTAATAATCTGTTCGTCAAACGCACCATCGACCAGTGCGAAAACATGCAGCGGCGCATCGACGTGCTTGCCGGACAAGACCGCGAGTTCTTCGGCAATCAGCGCGGGCAATGTGGCGTGGGCGGGTTCCATGGCAAAGTACATTTGGCGACCTCAGGCAGCGCTTGGCGCAACGAATGGGCTGCCGCTGCGCAATGCAGCCAGCATGCACGCCTTGCACACACTTTTCGGCAAAGCCGGCAGCGGATATTTCAAGCGCGTCGGCCCCATGAAACTCTTCATCCCCGCATGAATCAAGATCTTCCCCGGGCACTGCACCGTGATATTGCCGCCCGCGATGGTGATGTTGGCCCCGCCCGCCGTCGACAGGCTAATGCTCTTGGCCGCCGCCCAGTCGATATGGGCGTGCGCGCTGATGATGTCGATCTCGTCCTTCGCCTGGACGGCTATCGCGTCGCTTTGCGCCTGGACATCGATCGCCTGCTGCGCCGCGATCAGCTGCATCCCGATACCGTTTTCGCCCGCCTTCACGGCCCCGGCCAGCATCCCGATCGCCTGCCCGCTGTGCATGCGCAGCTGGCCGCCGCTCACGAACTGGCTGTCCTGCCCGCTCATGAAGGTGGCCGTCTCGCCGTTGGCGAACTGGATGTCCTGCCCCGCCACCAGGCCCAGCCCACCCTTGGCCGCGATCGCGATGATGGGCTCAAGGCTGTGCGGGATCTTGCCGTCGGCCGGCGCGGTCGCTTTGTCGGCCGCGTCGCTGTTGGCCGCATCCATGCTGGCGCCGCTCAGCATCCCGGCGGCCGCCTTGTACAGCGCCTCGAGCGGGGCGGCCTTGTCGTTGATGCTGCTGGCGCCCGCCTTGCCGCTGCCAAGATGGCTGGCGTACGCGACCGTCTGGTGCGTGGCGGCGGCCGTGCTGAAGCTCTCGGCCAGCAGCATCGCCTGTTTCAGGTGCGCCAGGCCGGGCGCGTTGTCGCCGGCCGGGTCGCGGCTGTTGGCGTTGTGCGCCGCGGCATAGCTCGACACCAGCAAGCCGGCCCCGGCCCGCACCGCGCCATAGGCGTCGGTGCGCAGTTCCACGCCCTGGCCGCGGAAACTGCCGCGGTAATTGTCGGCGCTGTGGATCAAGTGGCCCAAGTTCAGTTCGGTGGCCGCGTGCGTGGTTGTCAGGCCGATCCGGCCCTGGTTGTCGGTGTCGTCGAACACCAGCTGGTTGTAGCCGCTGGCCCCGAATTCCTTGCTGCGCATGCCCGATTGGGCCGCGTTGTTGCGCTGGCCGGCGCTGTCACCCGAGGCGCCATGCCACAGCGGGCTATTGGCGCCCGCCAGGTTGCCCTGGCCGGACACGCCATGGTCGTGCGCCACCGCGAACACGCCGAGCTGGGTTTCCTTGTCGACCTTGCCGCCCGGGGTCGGGATGGTGCCGCCTTCGCCCTGCCCGTTGTACAGCGCGCCGACAATGATGGGGCGGTCGATATCGTTTTCCAGGAACTTGACCAGCACTTCTTGCCCGATGCGCGGCAGGAACTGGGACCCCATGCCGCCGCCGGCCGAGCGCTGCGCCACCCGCACCCAGCACGTGGCGCCACCGGCGCCGGCATCGTCCTGCCAGTGAAAGCGGATTCGCACCCGCCCCAGGCGGTCGCAGTAGATTTCGTCGGCGCCGTTGGGGCGGCTCTGGCCATCGGCCCCGACCACGATCGCACTCTGGCTGCCGGGGGCGGTGGCGCGCGGGTGCAGCCGGGTGCCGGTGCCGTCCGCCAGCACCGGGCGCCACGGGGTGGCGGCGGCGATCATGTCGAACTGGTTGGCGTAGCCTAAAGTACGCGCTTGCCCGACGACATCGGACAGGGCGAAGCCGGGAAAGGGCGACGGCTGATCGTCATCGAACGAGTGGCCGAATTGGCCATGCTGCCGGTCTTGCCGCTCCGGTTCCTGTGACATGCCCATGCCCGTGGCTTGCGCCGCGAGGGTCTGCAGGCATTCCTCCAGCAGTTCGGGCAGCGGGCCGAACAGTTCGGCCAGGCCTTGCACGGTCGGGGTCGGCAGGTTGTTGATGCCGACCGAGACCACCCGCAAGACGACGTAGTCGGGCGCGCTGTCCTGCTGCTCCTTGAGCGGGCCCTGGATCAAGGTAAACCGGGTGCCAGGGCGCAGCGTGCGCACGGTGGAACGTGCTTGCCAGCGCCGGGTGCGCGCTTCCAGCGCTTCCATCTGGAGCCGGGCGTAGCGCTTGGCGTCGTCCAGGCTGGCATAGGCGTAGGCGCCCGGGGTGTCGTAGCTTTCCAGCTGGGGTGCATTCTTGCCGCCGATGGCCTGGTTGGTGGGCAAGCTGGCGGCGATGATTTTCTTGGTCTTGTAATCGTAGCTCAAGGTGGTCACCAAGGCGGTACCCAGACTGGCGGACGCGCACAGGCCCTGGATCGTGTCTTGCTGTTCGCCAGCACGGGCGCTGTGGTAGCGGATGCCGCGGCCGCCAAGCGCGCCGGCGCTGGTGGCGTCTTCGGGGCAGGCGCTGGTCTGGGTCGAGTCGGCGAAGAACACCAGCCGGTGCCCGCCGGGAGAACTGTCGTTGTCTTCAATCCGCCAGGCCAGGCCTTCCTCGGTCAGGAGGCGCGCGATGAAGTCGAGGTCCGATTCCCGGTATTGCGCGCACCAGCTGCGCGGCTTGGCTTCGGCCATGAAGGGGCCCACGTCATCGCTCCAGCGCCAGTCGGCCAGCGAAGGGTAGCGGGCAAGCACGGATTCGACGATCTCGACGATGGTCTTGTTTTCCCAAGCCACGCTGGTCTTGCATTGGCTAAGGGGCCACAGGAAGGACCCCAAGCGAATCCGAAAACGCACCAGGCCAGCACTGCTGCCCAGCATCGCTACCTGATTGA
>JANPCW010000927.1:0-2148 GCA_031431155.1 Janthinobacterium sp.
GGCAAGACCGACCTGCCGTCGGACAAGCCTTCGAGGATAACGGCAGTCGGAACGTTCTCCGTTAGCGCAGCCGCTATCGCCGCTTCGCGCACGCCGGCACTGGCGCCGACCACCAACGTGGTGCGCACCCGCGCGGCCCGGCCGAGCGCGGTGCGGCCGGCGGTGCCCCCGGTCATGCCCCTTTTTTTGCCAGCTTGCCGGGCTCGACGCCCAATTGCTTCAATTTGCGATACAGATGGGTGCGTTCAAGGCCGGTCTTCTCGGCCACGCGCGTCATGCTACCGCCCTCGCGCCCCAAATGATGCTCGAAATACATGCGTTCGAACGCGTCGCGCGCCTCGCGCAGGGGCAAATCAAACGACAGCTTGATGCCGCTGTTATCTCCGTTGGGCATGGGCGCGGCGCCCGCGCGCGGCAACCCGCTCGCTTGCAACGCCTGGCCGCCAAACATTGCGCCTAGCCCAAGCGCGCCGTCATCGGCCGGCACCAGCGCCGGACGCGGCGCCATGGCAGGGGCGCGCACGGTTTCGTGGGCCCGGGTCAGGCCCTGCTGTACAGCTTTGAGCAACTTTTGCAAGGCAATCGGCTTTTCCAGAAAATTCATCGCGCCGATGCGGGTCGCTTCGACGGCCGTGTCGATCGTCGCGTGACCGGACATCATGATCACCGGCATCGTCAGCAAACCGTCGCGCTGCCATTCCTTGAGCAGGGTCACGCCGTCCGTGTCCGGCATCCAGATGTCGAGCAACACCAAGTCGGGCGCGCCAGCGGCCCGCACCTCGCGCGCCTGCTGCGCGTTCTCGGCCAATTGTATTGCGTGTCCTTCGTCGCTCAGAATTTCTGAGAGCAACTCCCGGATTCCCATTTCATCATCAACTACGAGAATGTTTGCCATCTGTGTCCTGCCTTCCTCATTTCGCGTGTTCCATTCGGCATTCTATGCGCCTTCCTTGGACAGCAATGATTTTCTTGGTCATTCTATCGTTCAGCCGAATTCGCTACCGGTGCTAACTTTAACAGTAAAATCGAGACTGACGCGCCGTTCGCGTCCAAGCGGTTCTCGATATCGATCCGGCCGCCATGTTCATCGATGATTTTCTTGACCATAGGCAAGCCCAAACCAGTGCCGCGCGTCTTGGACGTGACGTACGGCTCGAACGCGCGCGCCAGGATCTTGGGGGCGAATCCGGGGCCGTTGTCGACAATCGCCAGGCGCACCGCGGTGCGTACAAAGCCGTCCGCGCTTTGATAGTGAATCGCTTCGGTGCTGACGTCGATCCGCGCGCGCGGCGCATCGAGCGGCCGCTCGGCCAGCGCATCCTGCGCATTTTGCAGCAGATTATGGATCACCTGGCGCAATTGGGTCGCGTCGCCCATCACCGGCGCCAGTCCGGCGGCCAGGTTGGGGTGGATGATGTCGCCCTCGTCGCCGCTGTTATACAGGTGCAGAATCTCTTCGATCAAGCCGTTCAGCTCGAGCGGCAGCAGCACCGCGGGCGGAGTCTTGGCATAGTCGCGGAAGTCGTCGACCATGCGCTTCATGGCCGCCACCTGGCTCACGATGGTGGCCGTGCCCTTGTTGAGCAGCTCCAGGTCGGGTGCCGACAGCTTGCCTTCCAGTTTCATTTGCAGCCGTTCGGCCGAGAGCTGGATCGGTGTCAGCGGATTCTTGATTTCATGCGCCAGGCGGCGCGCCACTTCGCCCCAGGCGATCGAGCGCTGGGCCGAGATCACGTCCGAAATATCGTCGAACACCACAACATAGCCGCTCCCGCTTTCCACCGGCAGGCGCGAACCGCGCGTGAGCAAGGTGATGTCATGGTCATGATCCTCGTCGCTGCCGGGGCGGCGCGGCAACTCGATCTGCTGCTGCCAGTGCGAGCCGCCCTCGGCTTTGCTGGCGGCAGCAGAGCGCGCGCTGCGGGCCGAAAACGCGCGGATGATCGCATCCCCGAATTCCTGCATGCCGTCGATCTCGGCCAGCGGTTGGCCGATGTGGGCCGCCGCATCATGCTGCAAGATGCGCTCGACCGCTTCGTTACAGGTGACCAGGGTGAAATCGGGGCCCAGCACCATCACGCCAGCGGACATGTTGGCCAGCACCGACTCCAGGTGGGCCTTCGCGCTTTGCAGAGCGGCGCGGTTGTT
>JANPCW010000928.1:0-6044 GCA_031431155.1 Janthinobacterium sp.
AGCGCCGGCGCGGATGGCATCGTTCTGGGCCAATACAGCAACGGGCAATCACAGGCGCTGGGCCAAATCGTGCTGGCCAATTTTGGCAACCCGAACGGACTCACGCCACTGGGCAACAATGCGTGGGCCGAAACCTCGGCCTCGGGCGTGGCGCTGATCGGCGAACCCAATTCGGGCAGCCTGGGCGTGCTGCAGTCGTCGGCGGTGGAAAATTCGAACGTCGACCTGACGGCCGAGTTGGTGAACATGATCACGGCGCAGCGCGTGTACCAGGCCAATGCGCAGACCATCAAAACCCAGGATTCCGTTCTGCAAACGCTGGTCAATCTGCGTTAATCGGATCAGGTAAGAATAGCGCGCCTCGGCTATCCGAAAGGAGTCGGGCGCAGGAGAAAAAAGATGGACCGTTTAATCTATACCGCCATGAGCGGCGCCAAGCACATTCTGGAGCAGCAGGCGACGACGGCGCACAATCTGGCCAATGCCACCACCACCGGTTTCCGGGCCCAGATCGATGCGTTCCGCGCCGTGCCCGTCGTGTCGGACGGCTTGCCGACGCGCGCCTTTGTGGTCGATTCGACGGTGGGAGCCGATTTTTCTTCGGGTTCCATCCAGCAAACCGGGCGCGACCTGGACGTGGCGCTGCGCGGCAAGGGCTGGATCGCGGTCCAGATGGCCGACGGTTCCGAAGCCTACACCCGGCACGGCGGCTTGAAGCTGAGCGAAAACGGCTTACTCCAAACTGCCGGCGGCCAACTGGTGCAGGGCGACGGCGGCCCCATCACCGTGCCACCCGCGGTGTCGGTCTCGATTGCCGGCGACGGCACCATCGCCACCATCGCCACCGGCACCAAGCCCGGTCTTTCGACCGTGCTGGGACGCATCAAGCTAGTCAACCCGCCCGAACAATCGATGGTGCGCGGCGACGACGGCATGTTTCGCATCAAGGATGGCACGCCGGCCGCCGCCGACCCGAACGTGGCCGTGGTGGGCGGCGCGCTCGAGGGCAGCAACGTCAACCCGGTCGACTCGATGGTGACCATGATTGCCCTGGCGCGCCAGTTCGAAACACAGATGAGCCTGATGAAGAATGCCGAGAACAACGCCGCGAAAGCGACCCAGATCCTGGCTTTGAATTAACGGCTGGGCGCGCATACTATTGATGTGCCTGGCGCTGGTTGCCGGCCATGTCAGTGGAGAAGAAAATGATACGTTCACTATGGATTGCCAAGACCGGTCTGGAAGCGCAGCAAACGCAGATGGACGTGATCGCCAATAACCTGGCCAACGTCAGCACCAGCGGCTTCAAGCGCTCGCGCGCCGTGTTCGAGGATCTGCTGTACCAGAACGTGCGCCAGCCGGGCGCCCAGTCGTCGCAGCAAACCCAGTTGCCGTCGGGCCTGCAGATCGGCACCGGCGTGCGCACCGTGGCCACCGAGCGCATCCATACGCAAGGCAACCCGCAGCAAACCGGCAACGCCAAAGACGTCATGATCAATGGTGACGGGTTTTACTCGGTGTTGCTGCCGGACGGCACCGCCGCCTATACCCGCGACGGCTCATTCCAGAGCGACGCCAACGGCCAGCTGGTCACGTCGAGCGGCTTCGTGGTGCAGCCTGCCATTACGATTCCGGCCAACACCACCAGCATCACGGTCGCGCGCGACGGAACCGTCTCGGTGACCTCGGCCGGATCGAGCGCGCCGACCCAGGTGGGAAACTTGCAGTTGACCACCTTCGTCAACCCGACCGGCCTGGAGGCCAAGGGCGAGAATCTGTATGTGGAGACGGGCGCATCAGGCAGCCCGAGCACCAATTCACCGGGCACCAATGGCGCCGGCTTGCTGATGCAGGGCTATGTCGAATCGTCCAACGTGAACGTGGTCGAGGAAATGGTCAACATGATCCAGACCCAGCGCGCCTATGAAATCAACAGCAAGGCGATCACCACGTCGGATCAGATGCTGCAAAAGCTGTCCCAGCTTTAATCGTTTCGCTAAGTTTGTTTGGCGCCGGCTCAAAAGGGCGGCGCAGGAGCTCGCATGAAATACGCTTTAGTTTCACTCTTTGCTACGGTAGCGCTTGCGGGATGCTCGGCAGTGCCGTCATCCATCGTGCAGCGCCCGACCAGTGCGCGCCCGCTGCCGGCCGAGCCGGTCGCCGCTGCCAACGGTTCGATCTTCCAGAGCGCCGCTTATCGCCCGCTGTTCGAGGATCGGCGCGCGCGCCACGTGGGCGATTTGCTGACCATAACCATCGTCGAAAAAACGGCGGCCGTGAAAGCGGGCGCCAGTTCGGGTAATAAAAGCGGCAGCGTCAATTTCGGCGCACCGGCCTTCTTGCAGGGACGTGTCGGTGTGAAGGTCGCTACCACCGCGGCGAGCAAATTTGCCGATGCCGACAATCAGACCGCCAGTAATGCCTTTACCGGCACCATCGGCGTGACCGTGGTTGAAGTGCTGCCCAACGGCAACCTGATGGTGTCCGGCGAGAAGCAGATTGCGATGAACAAGGGGGTCGAGTTCATCCGTTTCTCCGGTTTGATCAGCCCCGACAATATCGCCACCGGCAATACGGTCTCGTCGACCCAGGTGGCGGACGCGCGGGTCGAATACCGCACCAACAGCCAGATCGACCGCGCTGAATTGACGGCCATGGTGTCGCGCTTCTTCCAAAGCCTGGTGCCGTTCTAAATCATGCGAACCCATTCCCACTCCCAATTGCCACAAACGGCCACGCGCATAGCCACGACATGGAAAGTGCTGGGCCTGTGCGCGGCGCTGCTATTGCCGCAGTGGTCACACGCCGAGCGCATCAAGGACCTCGCCAGCATCGCCGGCGTGCGCCAAAACCAGTTGATCGGCTACGGCCTAGTGGTCGGGCTGGACGGCAGCGGCGACCAGACCACGCAAACCCCGTTCACGGTGCAAAGCGTGGTGTCGATGCTGCAGCAAATGGGCGTCAATCTCCCCGTTGGCACCAGCTTGCAGCTGAAAAACGTCGCGGCCGTGGTGGTGACCGCCTCGCTGCCCGCGTTCGCCCAGCCGGGCCAGACCGTGGATATCACCGTATCGTCGATGGGCAATGCCAAGAGCTTGCGGGGCGGCACACTGTTGATGACGCCGCTGAAAGGCGCGGACGGCCAGGTCTACGGCATGGCGCAAGGCAATGTGCTGGTTGGCGGCGTCGGCGCGGCCGCCGGCGGCAGCGCGGTCCAGGTCAACCATCTGAGCGTGGGGAAGATTTCCGGCGGAGCCAGCGTGGAGCGCGCCGTCGCCTCGACCCTGGGCGAGAACAACATGATTCGGCTCGAACTGAACCACACCGATTTCTCGACCGCCAGCCGGGTGGTGGAAGCAGTCAACGATCATTTCGGCAGCGACACTGCGGCCGCGCTGGACGGGCGCGTGATCCGCGTGCGCTCGCCCAGCGATAGCGATCAGCGCGTCGCCTTCCTGGGTGCACTGGAAAGCCTGAACGTGAACCCGGCCCAGATGGCGGCCAAGGTCATCATGAATGCGCGCACCGGATCGGTGGTCATGAATCAGGCAGTCACGCTCGAACCCTGCGCCATTTCGCACGGCAATTTGTCGATCACCATCAACAGCGAATCGCAAGTGAGCCAGCCGACGCCGCTGTCGCGCGGGCAGACGGTCGTGACCCAGAGCGCGCAAATCGAGATCAAGAAGGATCCGGGCAAGGTGCTCATGGTCAAGGGCGGCGCCTCGCTGGCCGAAGTGGTCAAGGCCTTGAATGCGATCGGCGCCTCGCCGCAGGACTTGCTGGCGATCCTGCAGGCGATGAAGGCCGCCGGTTCGCTGCGCGCCGAACTTGAAATCATCTAAGGGCTAGTCATGATCAGCCAAACCGACCTCTCCGGCAAGCTGGCCCTGGACACCAAGGGCCTGGACCAGTTGCGCCAGTCGGCCAAGGCCAATTCGCCCGATGCGCTCAAGACGGCGGCGACCCAGTTCGAGGCGCTGTTCCTGAACATGATGATGAAGAGCATGCGCGAGGCCACTCCGCAAGAGGGCATGTTCGACAATCAGCAAACCAAGATGTACACCTCGATGCTGGACCAGCAGATGAGCCAGAACCTGGCCAAGCGCGGCGTCGGGCTGGCCGATGTGCTGATTAGGCAGCTCTCGCAAAGCAGCGCTGCGCTGGCGATCGGCGCCGAGCAACCGGGGCCGCCGGCCAAGGAAGCGCTCTCGATCCCCAACCTGCAAGATGCCGCCAAGTACCTGCGCCCAACTGGAAGCGCGGCCACGGCGCCGGTCGCCGCGCCGGTTGCCGCCATGACCGAGACCGGGCGCGCGGCAGCCGAGCGCCCGGCCCACATCCGCGCGTTCCAGGACAAACTCGGCGCGCACGCCGACGAAGCGAGCCGCGCCACCGGCGTGCCGGCCAAATTCATGCTGGGCCAGGCCGCCCTTGAAAGCGGCTGGGGCAAGCGCGAGATCAAGGGCGCGGACGGCAGCGCCAGCCACAACCTGTTCGGCATCAAGGCCGGCCCTGGCTGGAAGGGCAAGGTTGCCGAAGCGGTCACCACCGAATACGTCAATGGCGTGCCGCAAACCCGGGTCGAAAAATTCCGTGCCTATGATTCGTATGCCGACAGTTTCCGCGACTATGCCAAGTTGCTAACGAGTAATCACCGCTATGAAAAAGTGCTGGCCAGTGCCCAGGATGCGAGCGGCTTCGCGCACGGGTTGCAGCGCGCCGGCTACGCCACCGACCCGCACTACGCGACCAAACTGACCCGCATCATCAAGCACTCGCTGGTCGGCTAGCGCCGCCGCGATCACAGTGCAGTGCACGGTGTAAAGTTTTCGCCGATTTTGCCGTAGAGTAGTTAACACCCCGTTTAAGAGCAGAGATCATGGGCACAAATATCCTCAATATCGGCAAAAGTGGCTTGTTTGCGGCGCAGGTGGGCCTGTCCACGACCGGCCACAACATTGCCAATGCCAACGTGGCCGGCTACAACCGCCAGGTGGTGGTGCAGAAAGCGGCCGCCGGGCAGGACTTGGGCACCGGTTTTATTGGCGGAGGCACGGAAGTGGCCGAAGTCAAACGCTACTATGATGATTTCTTGACGGCGCAAGTGCGCACCGCTCAGAGCTCAAAAAGCGCGCTGGACTCGTTTCATTCCCAGATCAGCCAAGTCGACAATCTGCTGTCGGACACCACGTCCGGTCTGTCGCCGGCGATGCAAGATTTTTTCAAGGGGGTCCAGGACTTGGCCTCGAACCCGGCTTCGGTCGCCTCGCGCCAAGCGATGTTGTCCGCCTCCGAATCGCTGGCCGGCCGCTTCCAGGGCTTGAACGGGCGCCTCGCCGAGATCCGCGAGGGGGTCAATAGCCAGATCACGTCGAACGTGGTCGTCATCAATTCTTTTGCGCGCCAGATCGCCCAGCTCAACGACAATATCAGCGGCTTGAGCGCTGCCGGCAAGGTGCCCAACGATTTGCTCGACCAGCGCGACCAGCTGATTGCCGACCTGAACAAGCAGGTCAAGGCCACGGTGGTGCCTGGCGATAACAATACCCTGACCGTGTCGATTGGAAGCGGTCAACCGCTGGTCGTGGGCAAGCAGGCCTATGCGCTGGCCGCCACTACTTCGCCCACCGACCTGACGCGGGTGGAAGTCGGGTATGTTACCGGCAGCAAAACCACGGTGCTGGCCGAAAGTGCGCTTACCGGAGGCGAGCTGGGCGGTTTGTTCGATTTTCGCGCCAACACGCTCGACCGGGCCCAGAATTCGCTGGGGCGCATCGCGATCAGCCTGGCCAATACTTTTAACAATCAACACAAGCTGGGGCTGGACCTGTCCGGTCAAGCGGGCGAAAATTACTTCGTACAGGCGCCGGTGTCGGTCACGGCCAGCACCAGCAACACGGGGAACGCTGCGGTATCAGCGGTGGTGACGGACGCCACCAAGCTGACCGCCAGCGACTACAAGCTCGAGTACGACGGCACCAAGTTCAACGTCACGCGCCAGCCCGATGGCACGTCGACGCCGATCACCTCGGTGCCGCAGG
>JANPCW010000929.1:0-2707 GCA_031431155.1 Janthinobacterium sp.
GCGTGCCGTCACAGCCTTTGTGCTTGCAGCCAGCAGTCCTTGCTCGGACAGCCAGATCCCGGTCAATTCCCAGTAGGAGCGTGTGTAGTTTCGGGTCTTGCAGATCGACTTCGTTCATGGTCTCTTGAACAGATACCTAAAACGAAGATATTCCGCCTTAGAAATAGTTTGGTCAAGACGGTTTTGGCCACATGGCACGATGGCAAAGCCACATGAGCCATCACATAACTTGACCAAAATTGCAGGAAAACCCATCAAGATCCCTGGCCGTACTCAGATCCATGAAAGGCGCATAGACGATGGATTCCATCGTCTGAACTCAATTTGGCAACTGCACAGCTGAGATATCGGCCGGAAGGCCCGAGACGGCGGGATCGCCAAGCACAATCACAAACGCCGCCATGGCACAGAACAAAACAGTTGCGGCTGTGGCGAGGGCGAGCATCGATCCGGAGCGGCGTTTATTGGCGATAATCATGGTGTGTCCTGTGCGGTTGATGTGATTCGAAGGAAGCAAGCACCAGCGCCGCTTCCAAGGGCGCTTCGTTTCCTCACCCGTTGAAGCGATTGTCCACCTATAAAAATGGCAAGACCGTGCGACGGCGTACATAGCGCAAATGATTTCGGTTTTGTGGTATTCACCGCAACCGCAAGATGGCGGGACTCGTGGCGTCGCCTACATGTTGGCGCCGCATCGCTTCGAACATGGCCTACTTATCTGCTTGATATCGATCAAGCATCCCCAAACAATACTTTGAAGCATCCGTTTGCGTCTGGACTCTGCTCGTGTTAGGGCTTACGCTAAGATCTGCGCATAGAAACCGCGTCCGTCTGCAGGGTGATAACGCATTTTTGAGTCTGCCATTGTGTATAGTAGGGCGAGCCGGCGCTGGGACATCGGTCTGGCTCCGACGGTTGCCGTCCGTCGGCGGCCTTCGGGTTCAACCTTCCGCGCAGCCCATTCGATTAGGAGCAGTACATGTCGTACAAAACGATTCTCGTCCATGTAGACCAATCCAGGCATGCAGCGCAACGCATCAAAATCGCAGCTGACATAGCTATCGCTGAAAACGCGCATCTGATCGGCGCCGCGATGACCGGTGTCTCGCGCTTCGCCTACCAGGACAGCACGGTGGATCTACGCCGAACAGTCGTGACAAACTACCTCGATTCCGTGAACGACACTGCCAACCAGGCGCTAGCGCAGTTCGATGCGATCGCGCAAACAATGGGCGTCCTGTCCTATGAGAAACGGCTGGTCAACGACGAGCCCGAAGGCGCTCTCTGCCTGCAAGCGCGTTATTGCGATTTGGTCGTCGTCGGGCAAACCGACCCGGACGATTCATCTACGCGCGTGATCTCAGATCTCCCGGAGTATGTGGTGCTCAATAGCGCGCGCCCGGTGTTGATCGTTCCTTATGCCGGCCAGTTCGACCATGTTGGCAACAACGCGCTGGTCGCGTGGGACGGCAGCATGGAAGCCACCCGTGCCGTCACCGACGCCATCGCCCTCCTCAAACGTGCCAACAACGTCACGCTAGCGCTATTTAATCCCTCCTCCCAGTTGGATGCACATGGCGAGCAACCGGGTGCGGACATTGCTCTCTATCTGGCCCGGCACGAGATCAAGGTGGAGATTGCACAACAAACCACCGAACTCGATGTCGGCAATGCGCTGCTTTCGCTGGCTGCTGACCTGCGCTCCGATTTAATTGTGATGGGTGGATATGGCCATACCCGTTTTCGGGAGCTCTTGCTAGGCGGCGTCACCATGACCGTGCTGAAAACGATGACAGTTCCCGTCCTGATGTCGCACTAAGCCCGGAAAATGACAACAAGCACGATGCCGCCGATGCCGCATCTACCGCCCTCTGACAGCGCGCTCGGCGGTCCCAACCCAGTTCATTTTTCCGAGATTATTTTCGTTTCTAACGACGATGATCTTGGTTGCCAACGACTTTAAAAAGTGCTTGCATGCTACCTGCCTATATATCGCATCCGGACTGCATCAAACATGAAATGGGCGATGGGCACCCTGAGGCGCCCGACCGAATCGGGGCCATCAACGATCTGTTGCTGATCAAAGGCTTGCTCGATTGCATGCAGTCTTACGATGCGCCTCTGGCAACGGAAAGACAACTGGCGCAGGCGCATTCGACGCTGTATATCCATACCATTGCAAGCATGACCCCCACGGAGGGCTATGTGCACGTCGATCCCGACACCAACATGAATCCACACACCTACCAGGCGGCCTTGCGCGCCGCCGGGGCCGCCGTATTGGCGACCGATCTGGTGATCGAGGGCAAAGCCAGCTGCGCCTTTTGCAATGTCCGCCCGCCCGGGCACCATGCCGAGTATGCCGCCGCGGGGGGGTTTTGCTTTTTCAATAATGTCGCAGTGGGCGTCCGCCATGCGCTCAATGTGCATGGCCTTGCGCGCGCGGCCTTGATTGATTTCGACGTCCATCATGGCAACGGCAGCGAAGATATATTCAATGACGATGAGCGGGTATTGATGTGCTCGGTTTTCGAGGACAAACTCTATCCCTACTCCGGCAACCATCCGCGCGGCCCGAACATGGTGAATGTGCCACTGCCGGCGCGCTCCGGCGGCGACGCGTTCCGGGCGGCGGTGACTGAACAGTGGCTACCGGCGCTTGAGGCATTCAAGCCCGAGATCATTTTCATCTCGGCCGGCTTCGACG
>JANPCW010000930.1:0-3568 GCA_031431155.1 Janthinobacterium sp.
CAGCACATAGAACATGACGCCGACCCCGGCCAGGCTCTTGCTCGGAAAGCGGCAGGCGCCCTGGTTCGGGTTGACGATGCAGGCGGCGGCCGGCAGCTCGCTGCCAGGCAGGTGGTGGTCGGTGACGACCACTTCGATCCCGCGCCGGTTGGCCTCGGCCACCCCGTCGATGCTGGCAATGCCGTTGTCGACCGTGATGATGATGTCGGGCGACTTTTCCTTGGCCGTCAGCGCCACGATTTCGGGCGTCAAGCCATAGCCGTACTCGAAGCGGTTGGGCACGATATAGTCGACCTCGGCGCCCATCGCGCGCAGGCCGCGCAGGGCCGTCGCACAAGCGGTCGCGCCGTCGCAGTCGTAGTCGGCCACGATCACCATGCGCTTGCCGGCGGCGATCGCGTCGGCCAGGAACACGGCTGCGACATTGATGTGCAGCAGGCCGGCCGGTGCGATCAGAGCCGCCAATTCATTCGACAACTCGTTGGCATCGGTCAAGCCGCGCGCGGCGTACAGCCGGGCCAGCACCGGATGGATCCCGCCCTGGCGCAACATTTCGGAGGTTCGGAATGGGTAGGGGCGGGTAGCAATGCGGGTCATGGCAGCAATCTGTGAAGTGTCGGCCTGCGCCAGAATTTTCGCTGCGACATGGTCGTGGTGGTCGATTCGGCGTAGGCGTCGCGGTGATTGAAAACCAGCTTGACTTGATCGACCCGGCCATTTTTCAATGCTGCGAGCAGCGGCGCGAACCATTCCTGCTCCAGGCGCTGCATGTGAAGCAGCCACGCAGACCAGTCGGAGGCCAGGGCAGCTTCGATCAGGCTGCCCGAAACGACCAGCGCGTGCGTCTGCGGATCGGCCACCACAGCGGCCAAAACAGCGGCCGCCGTCGTTTCTGCGCTGCCCGATTCGGCCAGCGCTTGCATCCATGCGGGGGCGTCCAGCACGGCGACCAATGGCCGGGCATGAGACGGCTCGGGAGCCTCGGTCGCGCCACCCCACAGCCAGAACGAGTTGATCGGTGCTTGCCCGCGCGCTTGACGCGCGTGGTTGACAGGGTGCGCGTGCCACAGCATTTGCACTTCGTTCTGGAGCTTGCGGCAAGCCAGTTCGCCGCTGCCCTCGGGCATCCAGGCATTCAGGTTCTGGCCAATCGCGGCGTCCGGCGAGGCGGTACGCAACCTGGCCCAGTCATCGGCGCGCACAAACCAGTTTTCCGCATCGCCGTACAGCAGCGGCTTGCCGATCTCGTCGAAATACGGCTTGGCAGCCTCAAACAAGGCGCGCGACTCGTGCTCGGACAGGCGCACCTGGCGCTGGTCGCTCATCAGCAAATGATTGCGCGCGATCTGGATGTGGACCGGGTTGACGATGAACCAGGTCCCGGCCGGCACCTCAAGTCCGAGGCCATGCATGACGGCGCGCGCAAACGCGGGGGTCGCATCGGGGGCGCTGACTGGACCGGACAGCCCCAGCGCGTTGGCCAGCCAAATCTCGTGCGGCAGATGGCGGGTACTGCTGTCGAACGTCACTGTCTGGTGCGCCGCGCTGCGCGCCAGCAGCGTGGCCAGCGCCGGCGCTGACAGGGCGCGCATCAAATCGGGAGCCATTTCTGGGGGCGGTAGGGCGAAGGGCAAGACAAGCGTGATCTGTTTCATGCCGAGATTGTAGGTCATCCCGAGCCGCAACCAGCAATCTTGCGCCGGGGCGGCGTCGCAAACACCCGTTGAACTTGGCGAATCCAAGGCGCTTTGCGTGCATGAATAACCGTTTTTATGGCACACTGCGGGCTCACACGTATATCGCCGTTTGGTGCCCATCAGTATGATCAAAAATTTACCCTATGAATGGCTGGTTGGCCTGCGCTATACGCGCGCCGGGCGGCGCAGCGGCCGCAACAGTTTTATCTCGTTTATTTCCCTCATTTCGATGGCCGGTATCGGCCTCGGCGTGGCGGCCCTGATCATCGTGCTGTCGGTGATGAACGGGTTCCAGAAGGAAGTGACCGATCGCATGCTGTCGGTGCTGGCCCACATCGAGGTGTTCGATGCGCGCGGCGACATGCCGCAATGGCAGGATGCCGCGCTGGAAGCATTCAAGAACCCCGAAGTCAAAGGTGCAGCCCCTTTCGTTGAAACGCAGGCCATGCTGTTGCGCGACGACGTGATGCGCCCCTCCGTTATCCGCGGCGTGCTACCGGCGGAAGAGCCGAAAGTGTCGGACGTGGCCAGCAAGGTAAAGCGCGGCAGCTTCAACGACCTCAAGCCCGGCGCTTTCAATATCGTGCTTGGGATTGAATTGGCGCGCGCGCTGCGGGTCGAGCTGGGCGAGAAAGTGATGCTCGGCCTGGCCCAGGGCCAGGTCACGCCGGCCGGTGTGCTGCCGCGGTTTCGTGCATTTACGGTGGTGGGCATGTTCGAGGCCGGCCACAACGAGTTCGATTCCGGGCTCGGTTTCATTCACATGGAAGACGCGCAAAAGCTGCTGCGCCTGGATGCGCCGTCCGGCCTGCGCCTGCGCATCGCCGACATGAACCACGCCCCGCAAGTGGCGCTGGAGCTGAAAAAAACGATGTCGGGCGATTTGTTCATGCGCGATTGGTCCAAGCTCAATGCGAACTGGTTCGCCGCGGTGCAGACTGAGAAACGCATGATGTTTATCATCCTTGGGCTGATCATTGCCGTGGCCGCGTTCAACCTGGTCTCGACCCTGGTGATGACGGTGACCGACAAGCAGGCCGACATCGCCATCTTGCGCACGCTCGGCGCGTCGCCCGGTTCTGTCATGAAAATATTCATGATCCAGGGCGCGCTGGTTGGCCTGCTTGGCACCGCGCTGGGCGTGGGCGGCGGCGTGCTGGTGGCGCTCAATGTCGACGTGATCGTACCGTTTATCGAACGTTTATTGGGAGTCCAGTTCTTGGATAAGGGAATCTATTTTATTAGTACCGTGCCGTCCGACTTGCGCTGGCTCGACGTGTCGAAAATCGGCGGCGTCGCCGTGGTGCTGGCGTTCCTGGCCACGCTCTATCCGAGCTGGTGGGCGGCGCGCGTGAAACCTGCGGAGGCGCTGCGTTATGAGTAACTTGCCGAGTAGGTTGAAAAGTGTGGCGCAAGGCGCCGTGGTCCCGGTATTGTCATGCCGCGGCCTGGGCAAGACCTTCAAGCAGGGCGAGTATTCGGTCAAGGTGCTGGGCGGCATCGACCTCGACGTCTACGCCGGCGAGCGGGTCGCGATCGTGGGTGCGTCTGGAACCGGCAAGTCAACCCTGCTGCATCTGCTGGGCGGCCTTGACACCCCGAGCAAGGGCAGCGTGAGCCTGTTGAGCCAGGACTTTGCCAGTCTCAGCGAGAAGACCCGCGGCGATTTGCGCAATACCTCGCTTGGCTTCGTCTACCAGTTTCACCATTTGCTACCCGAGTTTTCGGCGCTCGATAACGTGGCCATGCCGCTCATGATCCGGCGCGTGAAACGGGCCGAGGCAACCGAGCTGGCGCAGCAGATTCTGACCCGGGTCGGCCTGGCCAAGCGGGTGATCCACGTTCCTGGCGAATTGTCGGGCGGCGAACGG
>JANPCW010000931.1:0-7283 GCA_031431155.1 Janthinobacterium sp.
GTCCGAGACCTCGATCACGATGTTGCCGCCCTGGTGGCAGGCCGACAGGAACAGCCGCCCGACCTCGGTCTTGCCGGCTGCCGCGCGCACTTCCGGCGTCTCGATGCCATGGTCGATGCTGTTGCGCACCAGATGCGTGAGCGGATCGACGATGCGCTCGATCAGGCCCTTGTCCAGTTCGGTGGCCGCGCCGTTGGCGGGCGCGGACGATGCCGACAGCGCCGAGGGCGATAAAAAAGTTACCCCAAAGAGGGAGGCCGACAAGCATGCCGCCAGCGCTGACTCGTCATCGATCCGGGTCTCGGTTGAAAAGGTCGACCAGCTGATCAACCTGATCGGGGAGCTTGTGATCACCCAGGCCATGATCGAGCAACGCACCGATACGCTCGATCCGATGATCCATGAACGCCTGCTGGGCAGCGTCAGCCAGCTCACGCGTAACACGCGCGACTTGCAGGAAGCGGTGATGTCGATCCGGATGATGCCGATGGACTTCGTGTTTTCGCGCTTTCCGCGCATGGTGCGCGACCTGACCGCCAAGCTCGGCAAGAAAGTCGATTTCATCACCCACGGCGCTGCCACCGAACTGGACAAGGGCTTGATCGAGCGCATCGTCGATCCGCTTACGCATCTTGTGCGCAACAGCATCGAACATGGTATCGAGACGCCGGAGGTGCGCAGCGCCGCCGGCAAGACCGAGGTCGGACGGCTGTTCCTGTCGGCCTGCCACCAAGGCGGCAACATCGTGATCGAGGTGTCGGACGACGGCGCCGGGCTGAACCGCGAAAGGATCATGGGCAAGGCCAGGGAGCAGGGCATGACGCTGCCCGACACGATGACCGACAGCGAAGTGTGGCAACTGATCTTCGCGCCCGGCTTCTCGACCGCGGAAGTGGTCACCGACGTGTCCGGACGCGGAGTCGGAATGGACGTGGTCAAGCGCAATATCACGTCCATGGGCGGCAGCGTCGAGATTCGTTCGGCCAAGGGTTTCGGCACCACGATCTCGATCGCGTTGCCGCTGACCCTGGCGATCCTGGACGGCATGTCGATCCGGGTCGGCGAGGAAGTGTACATCCTGCCGCTCGGCGTGGTCATCGAGTCGCTGCAGCCGGCGCCGCACGACATCAAGGACATCAGCGGCAAGGGGCGGGTGATCAAGGTGCGCGGGGAATACCTGCCACTGATCGCGCTGTACCAGGTGTTCGACATCGCGCCGCGCCATACCGAGCCGTCGAACGGCATCGTCGTCATCCTGGAAGCCGACGGGCGCAAGGCCGGCCTGTTCGTGGACGACCTGGTGGGGCAGCAGCAGGTCGTGGTCAAAAACCTCGAATCGAATTACCGCAAGGTGTCCGGGATTTCGGGCGCCACCATTTTGGGCGATGGCGGGGTCTCGCTCATCCTCGACGTGTCGGCACTGATGCGCTCGTCGCGCCAGCTTGCCGATGAATTAACTCTCGCAAATTAAGATAGGAACCACACCATGACAGTGAGCGCACAATCTTCCGGACCCACGCTAGGCAATGGCATCGAGATCGCCGGCCATGAATTCCTGGCCTTTACGCTCGGCTCCGAAGAGTACGGCATCGATATCCTGAAGGTGCAGGAAATCCGCGGCTATGAAGCGGTCACCCGGATCGCCAACGCGCCCGAATTCATCAAGGGCGTGATCAACCTGCGCGGAATCATCATCCCGGTGATCGACATGCGCATCAAGTTCAACCTGGGCACGCCGGTGTACGACCAGTTCACGGTCGTGATCATCCTCAACATCAGCGGGCGCATCATGGGCATGGTGGTCGACAGCGTGTCCGACGTGACTACCCTCACGCCCGAGCAGGTGAAGCCGGCGCCGGAAATGGGCGCCGCATTCAATTCCGATTATCTGATCGGCCTTGGCACCATCGATGAGCGCATGCTGATCCTCATTAACATCGACAAACTGATGTCGAGCAGCGAGATGGGCTTGATGGAAAAACTGGCCGCATAGGCCGCTGCCGATGCCGCGTTGGTTCGCTTGAACCAGGCGGCAATGCTCGGTTCCAGTAGCGGGAATAAGGATGATCCAAGTGCTTCGAAATAAGCCGGAAACGGTCAAAGAGTTCGATTTTACGACCAGAGACTTTGAGCGGGTGCGCAGCTTGATTTATCAAAGGGCAGGCATCGCGCTGGCCGACAGCAAGCAAGAGATGGTGTACAGCCGCCTGGCGCGGCGCCTGCGCGCCACCGGCATCGCCTCGTTTTCGCGCTATCTGGACGATCTGGAAAGCGGCGCTCTGGGCCGCGAGTGGGAATCGTTCACCAACGCCCTGACCACCAACCTGACCTCATTTTTCCGCGAGGCCCATCATTTTCCGCTGCTGGCCGAGCACGTCAAGAAATGCAAGGAACCGATCACGGTATGGTGTTCGGCCAGTTCGACCGGCGAAGAGCCGTATTCGATCGCGATGACCCTGTGCGAAGCCTTCGGCAGCTTGAACCCGCCGGCCCACATTATCGCCACCGATATCGACACCAACGTGCTGGCCACGGCCGCCGCCGGCGTCTACACGCTGGACCGGCTCGACAAGCTCTCGCCCGAGCGTGCCAAGCGATTTTTCTTGCGCGGCAAGGGCGAGCAGGACGGCATGGTGAGGGTGCGCCCGGAACTGCGCCAGATGGTGACCTACAAGCATCTCAATCTGTTGGCCGACGGCTGGCCGGTGGCTGGCCAGTTCGACGTCATTTTCTGCAGAAACGTCATGATTTACTTCGACAAGGCGACCCAGCGCAGGATCCTGGCGCGCTTTGTCCCGCTGATGAAGCCCGATGGGCTGCTGTTCGCGGGCCATTCGGAGAATTTTCTCTACGTGTCCGAGTCGTTGAAACTGCGCGGCAAGACGGTCTATGAGCTTGACGCCAGGCGCGCCGGCGCCGGGCATGCAATGCCGCATCGATCATAGGGTAGATGATGAGTCTGGACCCAAAAGATCAGTTTGCCGCCAACGTCTATTACGACAGGACGTTCGACTGCAATGCCGCAAAAATCCTGCCAGGCGAATACTATTTCACCGGCAAGGACATGTTGATCGTGACGGTGCTTGGCTCGTGCGTGTCGGCCTGCATTCGCGACCGGGTCTCGGGCCTGGGCGGGATGAACCACTTCATGCTGCCTGACGGCGGCGACTCGACCAGCCCGATCTCGCGCTCGATGCGCTACGGGACCTACGCGATGGAGGTGCTGATCAACCAATTGCTGAAAGCGGGCGCGCGGCGCGAGAACCTGGAAGCGAAAGTGTTTGGCGGCGGCGCGGTGCTCAAAGGCTTCACCGCGATCAACGTGGGCGAACGCAATGCCGCCTTCGTGATCGACTATCTGCGCGCCGAGAAAATGCGGATTACGGCCGAAGACTTGAACGACATATATCCGCGCAAGGTCTACTTTTTTCCGCGCAGCGGCAAGGTGCTGGTCAAAAAGCTGATGAGCACCCACAACGACACGCTGGTCCAGCGTGAGCAAGATTACGCCAGCCGCCTGAAAGTGCAGGCGGTGGGCGGCGAGGTCGAGCTGTTTTAGCGCTGCTCGGCAGGCCGCACCGGCGCGCGCTTGCATGCTGCGCGCCCAATTTGAATCAACCAGGGCTCGGCCCGGAAAGTGGCTTTTTATGAAGATCAAAGTATTGATCGTGGACGATTCGGCGCTGATGCGCAGCGTGATGCGCGAGATCATCGGCAGCCAGCCCGACATGGAAGTGGTGGGGGTCGCGCCCGACCCGCTGGTGGCGCGCGAAATGATCAAGCAGACCAATCCCGATGTGCTCACGCTCGACGTCGAGATGCCAAAGATGGACGGCCTCGATTTCCTCGAAAAACTGATGCGGCTGCGCCCGATGCCGGTGGTGATGGTCTCGTCCCTGACCGAGCGCGGCTCCGAGATCACGCTGCGTGCGCTGGAACTGGGCGCGGTCGATTTCGTGACCAAGCCGAAGCTGTCGATCCAAAGCGGGATGCTCGACTACACCGACCTGATCGCCGACAAGATCCGGGCCGCCGCCAAGGCCCGCATCAAGCCGCGCAGTTTGCCCACGGCCGGCCAGAACAGCGCCGGCGCGCCACTGCCGGCGCTACGCAACCCGCTCACTTCGAGCGAAAAACTGATCATCATCGGCGCCTCGACCGGCGGCACCGAAGCGATCCGCGAATTCCTGATGCAGATGCCCTCGGACTGCCCTGGCATCCTGATCGCCCAGCATATGCCGGAAGGCTTTACCACCTCGTTCGCGCGGCGCCTGGACTCGCTGTGCAAGATCTCGGTGCGCGAAGCGGCCGGCGACGAACGGGTGCTGCCGGGCCACGCCTATATCGCGCCCGGACATTCGCACCTGCTGCTCACGCGCAGCGGCGCCAACTATGTGACCCGGATCGAGCAAAGCGAGCCGGTCAACCGGCACCGCCCTTCGGTCGACGTACTGTTCCGCTCCGCGGCGAGCGCGGCCGGCAAGAACGCAGTCGGCGTGATCCTGACCGGGATGGGCAAGGATGGCGCGGCCGGCATGCTGGAAATGAAGACCGCCGGAGCGCACAATTTTGCCCAGGATGAGGCGTCCTGCGTCGTGTTCGGAATGCCGCGCGAGGCGATCGCCCTGGGCGGCACCCATGAAGTGGGCGCGTTGACGGCACTGCCCGGCATGGTGCTCAATTACCTGGCAACCCACGGCAGCCGCGCGTTGCGCGTGTGAGCGCGCCGGTGCCGCTTGGGCGTTGATTTTGCGCGAATTAATTCGCGCAAAAGCAACGAAAATGCTATGCTTCAGTCTGCTGCCGTCAGAGCGACATTCAATCACCGAGTAACAGAATCAACGGAGTAATTCATGGCTGATCCAAAAACGAAATTCTTAGTGGTTGACGATTTTTCGACGATGCGCCGCATTATCCGAAACTTATTGAAAGAGCTGGGATACGTTAATGTGGACGAGGCGGAAGATGGCGTCATGGCCTTGTCCAAGCTGCGCAGCGAGTCGTTCGACTTTGTCGTCTCGGATTGGAATATGCCCAATATGGATGGCCTGACCATGTTGCAAAACATCCGTGCCGACCCGACTCTGTGCAAGCTTCCGGTGTTGATGGTCACGGCCGAGGCCAAGAAGGAAAATATCATCGCGGCCGCCCAAGCCGGCGCTAGCGGCTATGTGGTCAAGCCATTTACGGCTGCCACGCTCGATGAAAAACTGAACAAGATCTTTGAAAAGCTCGAAAAAGCCGGAGCCTGATATGACGCAGTACGAAAGTGCGCTCGATCCGGACGCGGTGGCGGAGCAGGCCGCCGGCCAGCAGGACGAATTCTTGTCGCGTGTCGGACACATGACGCGCGCGCTGCACGACAGCTTGCGTGGCCTTGGCCTGGATAAGATGATCGAGCAAGTGGCACAAGACATTCCCGATGCGCGCGACCGGCTCGACTATGTCGCGCGCATGACCGAGCAGGCCGCGCAAAAGGTATTGAATGCCACCGACGCGGCCGGCCCGATGCAGGACCAGATCGGGCATGACGCGAAAGCCTTGTCCGGTTCGTGGCAAGCCATGCTCGATGGCCAGCCGACCCAAGAGCAATGGCGCGCGCTGGCTGCGCAAACGGTGGCAACCCTGGGTCAGACCCAGGCCGCGGGCGCCGGCACCAAGGGCCATTTGATGGACATCATGATGGCGCAGGACTTCCAGGACCTGACCGGGCAGGTGATCAAGAAGGTCACGGTCATCGCGCAAAATCTGGAGCAGCAACTGGTGCAGTTGCTGATCGATTTCGCGCCGCCCGACATCAAGCGCGAGGTTGGTGCCGGCCTGCTCAATGGGCCGCAAATTAATCCGGCCGGGAGCAGCGAGGTTGTCGCCGACCAGGGCCAGGTGGACGACTTGCTCGATAGCCTGGGCTTCTAGAGACCGAACGGCGCTGGCGTCCTGATTGTCATCAAACGATCAGCCACACTCTCAAACTACCCACGGCACACCATGCACGAAACAAATTTTATCGTTCGCGAACCGCTGCTCGATCCCAAACAACGGGTGATCGGCTATGAGCTGTCCTGGCACCAGGACGGCGCCAGGCCATCGACCGACGCCGAACTCGAAGCGCTGGTCGGCTTTGTGGCCGAGCAGGTCAACGACGAAGACAAGGGCTGGCTGCTCAAGGATAAAGTGCTGTTCCTGGACGCGGTGCCCGCGCTACTGTCGACCGACGCGCTGTTCGCCATGCCCCCGGAATTCACGGTGCTGACCCTGAAAAATAGCGACTTGGCCAATGCCGACACGCTCGCTGCGGTGCAGGGGCTGCGCGCCGGCGGGGTCGGGATCTCGCTGCGCGACGCCGACCTGACGCAACTGGGCGCGAACCTGCTCTCGAGCGTGTCGTATATCGAAGTGCGCTTCTCTGAAGCCGACGTGGGCGCGCAAGCGCGCATGTATGCCGCGCTCAAGCAGTCCGGCGTGCGCATGGTGGGGCGTCCCGTCACCACCTGGGCCGATTTCGACGCTTGCGCCGCGCTCGGGCTCGATGCCTTTGTCGGCAAACTGCACTTGACGCCGCGCCCGGGCAACCCGGTTAAGGGCATGAATCCGGCCCAGGGCATCATCTTGCAGCTGATGCAGATGGTCAGCAACAACGCCGACATCGCGAAGCTGGAAGCGGTGTTAAAGCGCGATGCGGCCCTGTCGTACAAGTTGCTGCGTTTTATTAATTCGGCCGGCTTTGGCCTGGGACGGGAAATCCAGTCGCTGCGCCAGGCTCTAGCATTGCTCGGTTACGCCCCGCTGTACCGCTGGCTCACGCTGTTGCTGGCCACCGCCAGCACCAGCGGTCATTCGCCGGTATTGATGGAAACGGCGGTCGTGCGCGGCCGCCTGGCCGAACTGCTGGGCCAAAAATTCCTGCCCAGGGGCGAGGCCGAGAACCTGTTCGTGACCGGGATGTTCTCGCTGCTCGACTGCTTGCTGGGGATCCCGATGAAGCAAGTGCTAGAGACAATTCAACTGCCGGAAGCCGTCGTCACCGCGCTGCTCACGCGCGGCGGCGTGTACGGTCCGTATCTGGCGCTGGCCGAAGCGTGCGAGCTCAATTCGAACCTGGTGGCATCGCTGGCCGCGTCGCTCGATATCAGCCCGGCCGACCTCAACAAGGCTCATTTGTCGGCGCTGGCCTGGGCCCAGAATATTACGGTATAGGAAGCGCTCGCCGCGGAGCGCAGCGCGTCAGATTTCCAGGTTGTCAATCAGGCGCGTCGCGCCCAGCTTGGCGGCGGCCAGCACCA
>JANPCW010000932.1:0-2722 GCA_031431155.1 Janthinobacterium sp.
GCCCAGCACCGCGCGGCGGTGGATCGGGAGGCTGGAAATATCCACGCCGCTGATGTCGATGGTGCCCGCGTCCGACGGCACCAGCCCAACGATCATGTAGAACGAGGTGGTCTTGCCGGCGCCGTTCGGCCCCAGCAGACCGACCACTTCCCCGCATTCGACCTGCAGCGAGACGTCGCGTACCACCATCCGTTTGCCGTAGCTCTTTTGAAGGCCACGCACGACCAGCGTGTTGCCGCAGGTTTTCTGTTCCATCATGGCTTTCATGGCTTGCCCGCTCCCGGCGCCGGGGCGGCCCCTTTGTTGGCCGGCTCGATCATGATCTTGACGCGGCCACCGCCCGGTTTGCTCTGGCCGCTGGCCGTGTTCTCGACCGCGAAAAATTCCTTGCGGCTGTCGTAGGAAATAAAGGCGCCCTCGACTTCATCGGTTTTCTTGGCCCCCTCCAGCCGGGCCAGCTTGGCCTTTGAAAACAGCTTCACCAGTTCTTGCTTGCCGTCGTATTCGATGCGCTCGGCCTCCCCTTCCACCCACAGGTCGCCGCCATCGCGTTTCTGGCGAAACGTGGCCAAGCCGCCCGGCGCGGCCGTAAAGGTCGCAAATTGGTAACCGGCCGGGTCTTGCGTGACAACGGCTTTGCCGGCCTTCATGATCAGGGTGCCGCGCGTGAGCTCCACATTGCCGGTCAGGGTCCGGACCTGTTTGACGTCATCGACCGCGGCCGAGTCGGCCAAAATTTCCGTGCGCTTGGTCGAATCGGCCTTTTCGGCGCGCGCCGCGCCGGCGGCCAGCAGGCAAAACATAAAACCCAGCAAAATCATTCTCATACGCACTCCAATATTCTTGTTTTTAATGCCACCGCGCCGCGCCGTTGTTTAACGCGGCGCCGGCGGATAAGTGATGTGGACCCGGCTCAACAGACTCACCTGGCCAGTCGCGTTATTTGCTTTCATGCCGGTGCTATTGACCACCGAGCCGCCCAGCGTCATCTCGACCGGCTGGTCGGTTTCCATCCTGTCTTCGTCCGGCAGCACCGTCAACGCGGGCGTTTTCAACAGCAGCGCCTGCGACTCGCCCTTGGCGGCGCGTTCGATGTTGACGTTGCCGAACAGTTGCACCTTGTTGCTGAGGTGCTCGATACGGGCGCGTTCGGCATGCATCAGCATCGGTGCCCGCTCAGTGGACAGGTTTTGCATCACCGGGCGCGCCACCTCCGACACGTCGTCCACCGGACGGTGGGTAAGTTTGGCGCCCGACACGATGTAGCGCGCCTGCCCGGTCTTGCTGGCGCGCACAAAGCTGAATTTCTCGACGATGTAGTCGGGCTCGTTGCCGCGCTCGCCGGGGCGCAGGTCAACCCCGTCAAACAGCATCACCTGCAGCAGCCAAAAGCTGCCCAACGCGGCAAACACGCCGACCAGGATGGTCACGATGGTGCGCCAGCGGTGCGCGGTGCGCCTATGCATGGCGGCGCGCAAGAACGTGGAATGGCATGAGGAGCGGCCTAGGCCAGATACTGTGCATGCACAGCATCGTAGTTGCCCTGCGCGCGCAGGATCAGGTCGCACACTTCGCGCGCCGCGCCGCGTCCGCCGCTGGCCTTGGTCACATAGTGGACCCGCTCTTGCAGCGTGGCGTGCCCGCTCGGCACCGTGCAGGCAAAGCCGACCCGCAGCAGCAACGGAAAATCGATCACGTCGTCGCCCAAGTAGCCGCACTGCTGATCGGTCACGCCGGTCGCCGCCAGCAGTTGTTCGAATGCGATACGCTTGTCGTGGATGCCCTGATAGACATGGACAATCCCGAGGTCGGCCGCGCGCCGCGTCACGATCGGCGAGCGGCGCGCGCTGATGATGGCAGCGGCCACGCCCGACTGCTGCAGCAACTCGATGCCCAGGCCGTCGAGCACGTTAAACGTCTTCAGCGCTTCGCCGTCCGGTCCGTAGTGCAGGCTGCCGTCGGTCAAGATGCCGTCGACGTCGAAGATCATCACGCGCACGCGCGCGGCGCGCCCGGCAGTGTCGGAAGCGGCCATCAAATCACCTTCGCGCGCGTCAAGTCGTGAATGTGCAGCGCGCCGACCAGCTTGCCGTCGGCATCGGTCACCAGCATCTGGTTGATCCGGTGCTGCTCCATGATCGCAACCGCGTCGACCGCCAGCTTATCGGGACCGATGCGGTGCGGGTTGGCGTGCATCACGTCGCGGATCGACACTTTACTGAAGTCCTGGACGTTTTCGATCAGGCGCCGCAGGTCGCCGTCGGTGAATACGCCTAGCGGGCGCCGAGCAGCATCCACGATGGCCGTCATGCCCATGCCTTTGCGCGTCATCTCGAGCAGGGCCGCGGTGAGCGAGGCGCCCAGCTCGACCGCCGGCACCGCCTCGCCGCTGCGCATCACATCGTGCACGTGGGTCAGCAGGCGGCGGCCCAGTGCGCCACCGGGGTGGGAGCGGGCGAAGTCCTCTTCCTTGAAGCCGCGCGCGTCCAGCAGCGCCACCGCCAGCGCATCGCCCAGCGCCAGCGTGACGGTGGTGCTGGCGGTCGGCGCCAGATTGAGCGGGCAGGCTTCCTTGGCCACGGAGA
The DNA here is from genome assembly GCA_031431155.1 of Janthinobacterium sp. Classification (GTDB taxonomy): domain Bacteria; phylum Pseudomonadota; class Gammaproteobacteria; order Burkholderiales; family Burkholderiaceae_D; genus JANPCW01. Next base: position 2,586 of record JANPCW010000932.1, read on the forward strand.
CGTCCAGGTGGATGTCGGCCAGTTGCGCCAGGCTCGATTGCGGGTTGCCGGTCAGCGCGATCAGGGTTGCGCCCATCCGCTTGACGATGGGCACGATCGCCATCAGCTCGGCCGTCTCGCCCGAATTCGAAATGGCG
>JANPCW010000933.1:0-1838 GCA_031431155.1 Janthinobacterium sp.
GCTTGAGCTGACCGTGACATCCTGCATGGGCGGCGCCATGTTCAGCGTGAGCCGCTCGTTGTCGGCCCTCAAATCGAGCTCGATCAGATTCATGTTCAGCAACAGGGCGTCGGGGATGACGTTGTAGCGGAACTCGGGCGACTCGTCGAACGGCGGCAAGCCCAGTTCCGGACGGGCCGGCTGGAACAGCTGGCGGTCCACGATCAGGTTGCCCTTGATCTTGCGAATGCCCTGGTTGCGCAAGGCTTGCAGCATGCGCTCCAACGCTTCGGTGCTGAGCTCGGGATCGGCACCGCCGCGCAGGATCAGGTCGCCCTGCAGCACGTCGCCGGCCAGCTCGCCGGCGCTGCGCAATTCGGTGCGTCCCCGGAATGCCGGGCCCAGCTGTTCCAGGCCGACCATCGTGGTCACCAGCTTCATGGTCGAGGCCGGTTGCATGAGGCGGTCGGCACCATGCGATACCAGGCTGGCGTCGCCGCGCAAGACGACGATGCCGATCGCATCCTCGGCAATATTGGCCGCCTGCAGCAGCTTGGCGACCGGCTCGGGCAGGCTGGCATGTGCCGCCGGCAAGCATGCGCTGAACGCGATGAACGCGGTAATGACGATGCGTCGCAACATGCTGGCCTTAATGAAAGAACAGGTAAGCGACAAAAATGGCGGCAATGATGCCGGCCAGGTCCGCGATCAGGCCGGCCGAAATCGCGTAGCGCGTCTTGCGGATGCCGACCGAGCCGAAATACAGGGCAACGATATAGAACGTAGTGTCGGCCGATCCCTGGAAGATGCAGGCGAGGCGCCCGACGAAGGAATCGACCCCGTAGGTTTTCATGGCGTCGATCATCATCGCCTTCGAGCCGCTGCCGCTGAGCGGCTTCATCAGCGCGGTCGGCAGCGCCGGCGTGAAGTCCGTGTTCACCCCGGTCTGCACGAACACCCAGGTGATCCCGTTCACGACGTAGCCCAGCACGCCCGAATTGCGGATCACGCTGATCGCGACCAGCATTCCCACCAGATACGGAATGATGGTCAGCGAGGTCTGGATCCCGCCCTTGGCCCCTTCGATGAAAGCGTCATACACATTGACCTTCTTGCGCATCGCGCCGACGATGAAACCGATGATGATGGAAAATAGAATCAGGTTGCTGGTCACCTTGGACACCAGTTCGATTTCCTGCTTGGTCAGATAGTGGGTGAAATACCAGATCAGCGCGACGATGGCCGCCGTCATCCCGCCCAGCCAGCTCAGCACCACAGAATTGAGCAGGTTGATGCGCTGCTTGAGCGCCACCACGATGATGCCGACCACGGTCGCGACATAGGTTGCGATCATGCAGGGAATGAAGATATCGGATGGATCGGCCGCGCCCAGGATGGCCCGCTGCGCCATGATCGACAAGGGAATCAGGGTCAGGCCGGAGGTGTGCAGCACCAGGAACATGATCTGGGCATTGGTGGCCTCATCCTTGTTCGGGTTGAGCGTTTGCAGGCTTTCCATCGCCTTCAGGCCGAACGGCGTGGCCGCATTGTCCAGCCCAAGCAGGTTGGCAGAGAAATTCATCACCATGTGCCCGGTGGCAGGATGATCCTTCGGCACTTCGGGGAAGATGCGTGAAAAGAACGGTGAAATGAGCTTGGCCAGGGCGCCCACCGCGCCCGCTTTTTCTCCAACGTTCATGATGCCCAGCCACAAGGTCATCACGCCCGCCAAAGGCAGGGCGATATCCATCACCCCCATCTTTGCCGACTCGAACGTGCCGTCGATGATGCGTTTGAAGATCTCGGTGTCGCCCAAAAAAAGCCATTGTGCGACCGCCGCCAAAAAGCCAACCAGGAAA
>JANPCW010000934.1:0-3330 GCA_031431155.1 Janthinobacterium sp.
GGCAAGGAAAGGGTAACGCCGCAGCGCCGCAAACATGGCCCAACCGAACGCGAGCCACTTGCCGCGCCCCAGCCGGCGCTGCTGCTGCTGACGGTCGCGCACGATATCGGGGTAGAGCCCCAGGCTCGAATTGTTCAGAAAGATCCGCTCGTTGACCTCTCCCACGTCCACTTGAATGCGCACCCCGCGGGCGATATTGGCAATCGCAGCATCGAGCGCCAACGGAATCCCCAAGTCCTTGGCAAAATGGTTCAGGGTACCGAGCGGCAGCACCCCGAACACGGCAGTGCTATCGAGCAGTACCGAGGCGACGGCATTGATCGTGCCGTCGCCCCCGCCGGCAACGACAATCGTCACGCCCTGTTCCAATGCGCGTTGCGCGCCAGCGACCATCGCGCTGCCATCTTTGGCCAGGGTCACGGCCGGGTCCAATCCGTGGGCCATGAATTGCGCGCTGAGCGCGTTTGCCCAAGCGGCGTCGTAGCCACATCCGGCGCTACCGTTGACGATGACTGCAATGGGAATCAGGTCAAACTCCTTTTTTCATGTTGAGCGCGGACGCACGGCGGCGGCGCAGGGTAGAACTGGCGGTAATGCAAATGATCAGCCAAGTGCTGCTCCCGGCAATCGCGGCCAGCACATCGCTTAAATAATGGACCCCCAAATACATCCGCGATAGGCCCACCAGCGCCACCATCAGGACGGCAACACTCATGATCGCGGCACGCACGCCCCAGGCGCGCGTCACACAGACCAGGTAGGCAGCCAGCGTGCCGTAAAACAAGGTTGCCGCTGCCGTATGCCCACTGGGGAAACTGTAGGTCGTCAGCGTCAGGATCGGATTGTCGAACGAGGGGCGCGCGCGCTGGAATGTATACTTTAGCAGCACATTCAAAAGCATGCCGCAAGGAAGCGCCGCGCCCAAAGTCATTAACCAGTAATAGGCCGTCTTATGATAAAAATACAGGCCTAACAGGGCGCCCAGCGCGCTCACCCCTGCTACGCCATGCAGATGCGTCACGGCCAGCATTACCCGAGTCATCGCGTCCGTTGCGTGCACGTGAAGCCACTGCGCCACCTGAAGGTCGAGTCGTGTAATTGCATCGGCTTCCACCACGTCCTCGGCGATACTGCCGAAGAGCCAGGCCCCGCACACCATCAGTAACACCCCTATCGTCAAATGCAGTCCCAGAACTCCTTCCGGCGACAGGCGGGCCATGACAAATTTTTTCACAGCCGGTCGGCTCGGTCGTTTCATCGGTCAGGCCAGTTCCATTGTGTAGGTTGCCCACATCATAGCGAAGTGCAAGCGACTGGCGAAAAAACCACACATGAAAAATTTACTGTTTATTTGTACAGTTACTGTCTATTCATACAGTACTTATGATAATCTCGTGTCTTGTTCAACGGATCGTCAAAAAGGAAATTATCATGGCAACATTGAATAGCAGCTTTGGTTCCCGCTTCGGCCTTGAATATGCACCCACTTCGTTTCTGCTACGCATGGGTCGCCGGGAAATGCTGGTGTGCCGCGACTTTCGCAAGCGCTACTATGCGGTTAACCCTGTGCTCGAGTGCGATACCGGCGTCGAGCCTGGTCACGTGGAAGTGCTGCTGCTGCGCCGCTGGCTGCTGATCCTGTCGAAAGCCCATTGATGGGTGGGCCGCTGGCGGTTCGGGGCACGATGCGTTAGCGCAGGAGCGCGCGCGGCCCGAACGATGCGGCGATTTTTTATCGGGCGACCAATTTATCGTGCTGCGACGCAAGCAGCGCCGCTTCCACACGGCTGCGCACCTGCAACTTCTGCAGTATGTTGGTGACGTAATGCTTGATCGTCTTTTCTGAAAGGAATACCCGTTCCCCGATTTCCCGGTTGGTCATGCCGGCTCCGATCAGACCGAGGATTTCGCGTTCGCGTTCGGTCAATTCCTGCAATGGATCCGGCGCCTTTCCCTGGGTCAGCGACAAGAGCATCTCGGCCGCTAGCGAAGGCGACACATACACCTCGCCATTTGCGGCAGTGCGTACCACGTGGGCCAACTCGCGCGCCGATACGCCCTTCAGTACGTAGGCCCGGGCGCCAGCCTTGAAGGCAGCGAACAGCTTGTCCCGGTCTTCCGAAACGGTGAGCATCACGATGGTGGTGGCAGGGCAGGCGATGGTGATTTTCTCGGCCGTGACCAGACCGTTCCAGCCCGGCATGCTAATGTCGAGCAGCACGACATCAGGCAGCAGCTCGCGTGCCAGCTCCAGCGCTTCCTGGCCCGATGCCGTTTCACCTACCACCGTCAGGCCCGGATCGGCATTAAGCGAATGCACTACCCCTTGTCGGAACAATGGATGGTCATCGACTACTAAAACGCGAATCTGCTCATTCATAGACCATCTCCGGTACCACCAACGGCAAATTGACGCAGATCGTGGTTCCCAGGTTAAGCCTACTCTGCAGAACGAATGACCCACCAAGCACTTCCACCCGTTCCCGCATGCCAACCAGACCGAGGTGTCCTTCCTTGACCGCCGCATGCTGATCGAATCCAGGGCCTTCATCGCCAATTTCAACCAGCAAGCGACCATCCTCGATCTTGATCTCAACCCGTTGCCCGGCCCCTTCGGCGTGCCGGAAACCGTTGGCAAGCGATTCCTGGAGTAAGCGGTACAAGGCGATCTTAACCGGCAGCGAGGCTGCCGTATTGACGGGGGCCACAATCAGTGCAACTTTGGCACCGGTTTTACTCTCGTAATCCCTGATTGCCCGTGCGGCAATCTCGTTGATCGACCACTGGTCAAGTTCCGGCAATTGCAGGCCCGCCGAAATGGCGCGCAAATCGGCAAGCGCCGATTCGATCGCCGAATTAATCGGGCGCAATGCCGCAGCGATCATGCCCTGCCCTTCCTTGCAGTCAGTACATTCCTGACATAGATCGGCGATTGAATCAAACCGCATCAAGGCAAAGCCCAAATCCTGACCGGGGCCATCATGCAAGTCGGCTGATATGCGGCGCAGAAACGTTTCATTGAGGGCCGTCGTGCTCGCCGCAGCGCGCCGTACCCGGTTATGCAGTTGTTCGTTCTGGCTATTCAATGCTGTCAGCTGGGCTACCTTCTCATTGAGTTCACGCCGCTGCAAATCGATCGTCTCGCTGCCCCGGCGCACCAGAATAAACAGCAGCAAGTACATCACGGCAGTCGTTGGCGCCACCACCAGCCAGCTTGGGCGCCGCGCCAAAGCCGACTCGTGCTCCACTTCATCGACGCGCTGGTAGAACTCGGCCACCGCGATGACTTTCCCCAAGCCCGCCGCATGGATCGGCGTGTACGTTTCGATC
>JANPCW010000935.1:0-2791 GCA_031431155.1 Janthinobacterium sp.
AACAAACTATTGTTCTTCACGTAGTACAAATCGTACTGAAGCTTTTGCACCGCATCCTGAATCGAGGCGCCATACTGATAGCGCACCTGTGCCAGGCCGGTAATTCCCGGCTTGATGCTGTGGCGCACGTTGTAGTAAGCGACCTGCCCGTTCAACTGATCGACGAAAAAGGCGCGCTCCGGGCGCGGCCCGACAAAGCTCATCTCACCCCTGAATACGTTGAGCAACTGAGGCAATTCATCGATGCGCAATTTGCGGATAACATGGCCGGTGCGGGTCGTTCGGGGATCGTTGGCCGCCGCCCACTGCGGCGTCCCATCGTGCTCGGCGTCCTGGCGCATGCTGCGAAATTTCATCATTTTGAAAATCCGGCCATCCTTGCCGACCCGCTCTTGCTGGTAGAAAATGGGGCCGTGGTCTTCGAGGAAAATGCACAGGGCGGCAATTAGCATGACCGGCAATGCTGCGATGCAGATCGTGCTGCTGGCCACCAGATCGAACATTCGCTTGACGCTTGCGCGCAGATAGCTTTGGTCAAAACCACCGCCAAATACCAGATAGCTCGGCTGCAGGGAATCGATCCGGATCTGGCACGCCTCACGTTCGAAAAAGGTCGCAGCATCGATCACCTTCACACCGCCCAAAGTACACTCAAGCAGTTGCCTAATCGGAAAGGCGCCGCCGCGCCGGTTCTGAACTGAAACGACGATCTCGCTGGCATGATATTGCTGCGCCAGGCTCAACAAGGAAGTGCCGGCAGGCAACAGGTAGGCCTCGGGCACGCAATGTTCATCGTCAGGCATCGGAATGCAGCCGACAATATGGAATTGATGGAAACCAAGCTTGCTGTTGGCTAGGTCGATGCACTCCTTGGCCAGCGCGCCGCCACCAACAAAGATCAAACGCGCTTCGAGCAAGGCCGATTTGGCCGACCTGAAAAACACGAGCAGCAACACGCCACCGGCACCAAAGACAAAAATCAAGAAACTAAGGCCGCGCCCAAACCGGATCTCAGGCACCTGGTAGATGAGCAAACTCAACAACGCAAATCCAAGCGCAAACGAGGGCATGATGCGCAGCAGCGTGTTCTTGATGTCTTCCTTGGAACTTTGTTGATACATGCCCAGCGTACTCATGCCGAACACAACCACGAGCGCGAACGCCAGTGACGACAGGTACAGATTACCCACCCTGAGGGGGCGTACGCCGTCAACCAGCCAGAGCAGCGACGCCAGGCTGGCCGATGCCAACAGCATCAGCACTTCCAGCAGCAGCAGGATGAATGCCATTTTTGACACATAGTGATTGAAGATGCGTACCACAATTCCTCCCGGCTCTCGCTTGGCCGTGCGGCACCGAGGGCGCGATAAATAAGGTCCGACCCATCCGGAAAATAGTTAGTATTACTATAATGGCGGCCTCGGCCATTTTGCGCTTTGCGCATGCACAAGATCAGCGCCGAGGCTGGCTGCCCCGATGCGCTCGACATCGGCGCAGCGCGACAGCTCGTAACAAATGGTCTATAGTCTCGTTTCCATCCAAAGAAGACACATGCCATGAATTTTGACGTCGCTATTGTTGGCAGCGGGCTGGCCGGTCTATCGGTCGCGCTGCATCTGGCCGAGACGCGCAAGGTCGCCATCATTTCCAAGCGCGCACTGCAAGACGGGGCGACCAACTGGGCCCAAGGCGGGATCGCGGCGGTACTCGATTCGGGCGACAGCCACAGCCAGCACATCGATGACACCCTGATCGCCGGCGCCGGCTTGTGCGACGAGGCCGCTACCCGCTTCATTGTCGAGCACGGGCGGGAAGCGATCGAATGGCTGATCGCACAGGGGGTGCCGTTTACGCGCGACGCTGCAGCCGAAATGGGTTTTCACCTGACGCGCGAAGGCGGCCATAGCCAGCGCCGCATCATCCACGCGGCAGACGCGACCGGGCATGCGGTCCAGCTGACACTGGAACAGAAGGTGCGCGTCCATCCGAACATTACGCTGTTCGAGCACCACTGTGCGATCGACCTGATCATGTCCGATAAACTGGCAGGCGTCGGCATGCCCGGCGCAGCGCCGAGCTTGGCCACGCCACACGGCACGGCGCAGCCGCACTGCTACGGTCTGTATGTGCAGGATGAAAAAACGGGAAAAGTGCACACATTTTCCGCCGGGCAAACGGTCTTGTGCACCGGTGGTGCCGGGAAAGTTTATCTGTACACGACCAACCCCGACACCGCGACCGGCGACGGGATGGCGATGGCGTGGCGGGCCGGCTGCCGGGTCTCGAACATGGAATTCATCCAATTTCATCCAACCTGCCTGTACCATCCGTACGCCAAATCGTTCCTGATCACCGAGGCGATCCGCGGCGAAGGGGGCTTGCTCAAATTGCCGCCCGAAGCCGGCGCCGCGGCTGGCACCCGCTTCATGCCGCTGCACGATGCGCGCGCCGAACTGGCTCCGCGCGACGTGGTCGCGCGCGCCATCGACTTTGAAATGAAAAAACGCGGCCTTGACTACGTCCACCTCGACATCAGCCACCAGCCGCCGGAATTTTTGATCGAACATTTTCCGACGATTTACGCGCGTTGCCTGGAACTGGGGATCGACATCACCAAGCAGCCGATCCCGATCGTGCCGGCCGCGCACTACACCTGCGGCGGCGTGGTAACCGATCTGTCGGGGCGCACTGACCTGTCTGGCCTGTACGCGGTCGGCGAGACCGCCTGCACCGGCTTGCACGGCGCCAATCGGCTGGCCAGCAATTCACTGCTCGAATGCCTGGTCATTGG
>JANPCW010000936.1:0-4980 GCA_031431155.1 Janthinobacterium sp.
CTCATTTGCTTGATCGTCAGCGTCGCATCCGGTGCCGACGTGCTGCGGCCAAAGGTCATGCCGACGCCGCGCTGGTCCCACTGCACGAGGGTGAAGTCCTTGCTCCACGCGCCATACACCGCATCCGAGTAGGGGCTGAGCGGGTTGCCGGGACCGCCGTGGATGAACAGGATCACCGGATTGGCACAACTGTCGCCTTTCACGGTGATCCATTGCTCGATGCCGCCGATGCTGACGAAGCCCTTCTCGTCCAGCTTTGCTTGCGCAAAAGCGCACGCGGGCGCGGCCAGCGTGCACTGCGCGAAGGCACATGTTGACTGCAGAAGGAGCAGCGTGACACAAATACCGGATAGCTTGAACATGGCCGGGCCTCCATTGAATGAGCTGGCGAATCGCCAATGTTGCATCATGTGGATGGGTTGTCTGAAAGTCAATTGTGGCGCGACCAAACGTGACAGTCGCTGGGCCAGCGCGTTGCTGGGGACAATGGACCGCTTGTGCGATCGAACCGAGCCCGCAAGGACCGATCATCGCTTCAATCTTCAACTTTTCAGACTTGAACGTTTCGATGTCCCCAGCGATACGCGCGTAACGATACTTCAACCCATAGCCATCTTGCCCGCCGTACGCTTCCCCCATTCGCCAGTGACACGATCGTCAGGGTCACTAATGGCTTAAGAGCGAAGTAATCGGCCAGGGGCTCGAACTTTCTCAAGTAAAGCACGACTAATTGCGCAAGGCATAAAAAAACCCGCACTGGTGCGGGTTGATTCCAATAAGGATCGAGAGGTGGTCATAATCGACCATTTGGCGAAACCTCTTAACCTCTGCACGCGACCACGATTTTGCCTGTTAACCGCATGCCGCAATAATGGAATATTTTGCAGGAACTAATTCGACTTAAAGAAGAAAGCCGAACCGTTACCCTTGGGTGTGGCAGTCTTGATGGTAAAACTACCGGCAGCACAGGCGGCCTCGGGTTTGATCGAGATACTATGCAGGGTGCCGCCCACTGAATTGCTTGAAAGAACCTTGTCTGGATATAAGGTCTGCGGCGTCAGCTTGTCGGCGTCAGCAGCGGATACAGCGGTCCCGGCCGGAAGCGGGTTGTTATTGACGTCAACCAGACGGAACGTCAGTACTTGACTAGAACATCCTGTGCCGGCCACGCCTTGAATCGTCTGTGGGTTAGGGCCAGTCCAATCGACACAGTTTCCCGATGAGCAGTCCTGCCGTATCAAAATGGCGCTGGAGCCGCTAAACACGATCTCAGCGGAGCGGCGGATATAGTTGATCCCCCATTTACCATTTCCGGCAGCATTGAAGGAAGCCGAATTGAATGGGAACGGCAAGTCGCCATTTGCCGACTGGTATTGCCCGTCCCAAGTTCCGTTTGTCGCCACGCCGGTGGTTGGCGCAAGCGAACCAGCGTCCAGGAACGGATCGCCCATGTCGCCGGCGAGGAATGGTTCACCGCCACTATTGCAGGAATCCACCAAAGGACGATAAATCAGGGGGGCACCGTTTGTTGAGGTCGCCGCTGTAAAGTCTGTGCATGAATATTGGCCATCGCCATTGCTGTCCACAAAATCTTCAATCCCCTGCGCGTACGCCAATACGGTGACGCGACCATTGGCCGGGCGGAACGCTTGACTCACCAGCGGCACAGTGCAGCTGCCATTTACCGTGTTGCAGGCGCCTTGCGAGGAAAATCCGACCGCGCCACCCTCGGTCACAAAGTTAATGGTGGTGCCGTCCGAGATTGGGTTGCCATACTGGTCGGCCATGCGCAATGTGATATTGGTAATTTCGCCATCGTAGTCAAGTCCCTCGATATTGTATTTATCCACGCTGAGCGACATCGCCTTCTGAATAGGAAGGCCAGTGGACACGGTTAGCGCGTCGGACAGCCCGCTGATCGTTTTGCCGTTTTGGGTTGCTTCAGCGATGACCTTGACCGGCGTCGGGATCCCACCCGACGCGACCGTTGTCGATACATTGCCGTTGATGTCGGTGGTAGCGCTGGCCGGCAGCACCGTCAAACCTCCCGTGGTCGTGGTCGCTTTGAAGTTAACCACAACTCCGGCCAGTCCGACGTTGGTCAGGTCAACTACCTTGAACGTTACCAAGGCCGATTCCTTTCGGTCAAGGCCGCCCGATCCTTTCAATACCAACGAACTGCCCGAGATATCCGAACCGGTGAACCGGATCGTGCCAATGTTGGCAGTATCCACGCCGACCGAAATTGTTTGGATCGAGCTGCCAATGGCGGCAGTGATGGTGTCAGTGAGGCGTGTGCAACCCAAGTTGGTGTACGTGGCCGACAATACCCCATTGGATACGGCACCCGGCAACAGCGTCGCGGTATGGTCGCCTTGGCAAAGCGAAGTAAGAACCAGTCCTGGCGCGGTGCTGACCGGCTGCCCGTTACTGGTCACCGGCACGTTGAGCGTGACCGTGCTGAACGCCGGTAACGATGATGCCGGCGCAGGTGCCAGCGACAATGTGCCCACGGTCAGCGACGCCGCGCCGACTTTGATGTTGACTGAATTGGTGCCCGCCTTTAAACCAAGAATCGCGTCAGCTGTAATTGTCAGCGCGCCATCCGAGGCAAAGTCTTTGGGCTGCACGCTGATCACAGCTACGCCCGAAGCATCGGTCAGCGCAGATGCGGAAACCGGCGAAAACTGAACCAGGGTGTTGTCACTTGCCGTGTATTTCACGATCGCATTGGCCAATACCGCACCGGACCCATCTCTAAAGGTCGCACGGACAATCCCTTTCTGACCGCCAGATAAAGTATTGGTCGCGGCGCCACTGCTATCGGCCAGAGATAACGTAAGCGAGGGACTTGCCGTGGGCGCGGTGCCAGTTCCCGGGGTCGTACCGGTGCCCGTTCCACTGCCGGTCGGCGTGCCTGCACTGGTTCCGGTCCCGCCTGTATTGCCGGGCGATCCGCCGCCGCCGCCGCAGGATGCCAGCGCGATTGTAAATACGGCACATGCCGTAAACCGCAGGCTGTTACTGAGGGTCAATTCGTTGTTCAGTTTCATAGTATGTCGCAGCCTTGATATGTATTTACGGGTTGCCACACGATCGGTGACGATCTTCGGCGTGATGAACATTTTGAGCTCGGTCTTATTTTTAATGCGTCTCCACTACCGGGGTTGTGCCACTGCGTGCCACTCGGGTCAGGAAATCGCGCTCCTGAGTCAAAATGTCACCCTGATCCAAGCAACCATTCCACAGTGCAATCGCTATTCTATTGCAGTATATCAATCAATTTTAATCATTGCAATGGAGTAACGATTTATCGTTAAGTTGTTGATTATAAATGACATAATGTGCAAATTGACGTCAATTAGCCACACTAATTTCCGTCGCGGTCGGATCCGTGATTCCGTGTTGGCGGTTTTGCCTCCATCTGATCGGGCAAAATTGGCTGTCTGAATCACGCATCGCTGGCAAAACTCGCCTTTCACTCGAGTTGTGAAGCACCCTCTGGCACGCGTTCATGGCCAAACTTGGGCAGAATCGAAATCGGTTATGCGCAACAGTGTTGGGTTCAAATCACGGTTTGCGTGTACAGGCGCGCCGATTTAGGGTATCGTTTACGGCACTATTATTGTGTCTACGTCTGCGTGCGATTTTTCCGCCACCTTGCCCGTGGGGCAGGGCGCAGTTCTGAACACCCTTCCGGTCTCCATCCACAGCTCCCCGCGCACGCATTGACGATTGCCCCGGAGCGCCAAGGTGCGGTGCCGGATGCGCCGACATGGCGTAGGAATGTTGTTTATTGAAGAAAGCATTGCCCCCAATGCGGAGGCACACCATACTTTATGTCTGAAACCGAGTTCACTACCACCACGGTCGCTCCCGAGCCCGAAGTACTTTTCACCGACTTCGGTCTGTCGCCGGACATCTTGCGCGCGCTCAGCGACCAGGGTTATACGACCCCGACTCCGATTCAAGCCCAAGCCATTCCGATCGTCATGCAGGGCCGCGATGTGATGGGCGCGGCGCAAACCGGTACCGGCAAGACGGCCGGGTTTGCGCTGCCGATCATCCAGCTGCTGCTGGCCGACGCGAGCACCAGCATGTCGCCGGCGCGCCATCCGGTGCGGGCGCTGATCCTCACGCCCACCCGCGAACTGGCCGTGCAAGTGGCCGAAAACGTGAAAGCTTATGCCCAGCACACCCCGCTGCGCTCGTGCGTGGTGTTTGGCGGCATGGACATGGCCTCGCAAACGGCGGCACTGCGAGCCGGCGTCGAAATCGTGATCGCCACGCCGGGCCGGCTACTCGACCATGTGCAGCAAAAGACCTTGAACCTGTCGCAGGTGCAAATCCTCGTCATGGACGAGGCCGACCGCATGCTCGACATGGGGTTCTTGCCTGACCTGCAGCGCATCATCAACCTGCTGCCGAAAAAACGCCAGAACTTGATGTTCTCGGCCACCTTTTCAACCGAGATCAAAAAGCTTGCAGGCAGTTTCCTGACCCATCCGGTCACGATCGAAGTGGCGCGTAGCAACCAGACCGCCGACAAGGTGACCCAGGTCGTCTATAAAGTGGCGGAAGAAAACAAGCGCGATGTCGTGGCCCACCTGATTCGCGGGCGCGATCTGAAGCAAGTGCTGGTGTTCTCCAATACCAAGATCGGCGCCTCGCGCCTGTCGCGCCAGCTCGAACAAGAGGGCGTGAAGGCGACCGCGATCCATGGCGACAAGACCCAGCAGGAACGCATGGCCGCGCTCGAGGCCTTCAAGAAGGGCGATATCGACGTGCTGGTCGCGACCGACGTGGCCGCGCGCGGGCTCGATATTTCCGACCTGCCGTGCGTGATCAACTTTGACTTGCCCTACAATGCCGAGGACTACGTTCACCGGATCGGGCGCACCGGCCGCGCCGGCGCTTCCGGCGACGCGATTTCGATTTACTCCGATAAGGATGAGCGTTTGCTGGTCGACATTGAAAAGC
>JANPCW010000937.1:0-3213 GCA_031431155.1 Janthinobacterium sp.
GCCTTGAGTACCGGGACGCAGCGCGCGACGGCTGGCTATACGCCGGGGAAATCGGGATCGGCAAGCGACTGTCGGACCGAGCGGGGCTGCGGATGGCGTACCAGTGGGAACAACGCAAGTCGGACAATGTCGGCCCTCGTCTGCCTCGTCTCCCACTTAGGATTGGGGCGAACGTATTCGATCTCAAGAGCCATAACCTGAGCTTCGGCGCCGATTATTCGCTTCATTCCGACTATGTGCTGTCCGCCGCCTATACTCTGCGCGACGGGGATATCGTCTCGACCACGCTGCGCAATAAGCCAATCTTTCTTGCCTCGAGCGCGATCGCCTTGGATCCCGTGTTCGGACCCAACCAGTTTGCCTACACCATGCACGCGCGCACCCGCGGCCTGAACTTGGGCGTGACCCGGGTCATCGGCGGGCAGACCTCCTTTACCGTCGGGTACGAGCATCTGGACAGTCGCGCCGACGGCGGGATCGACTATGCGTCAAACCTGGTTCGCGCCACCTATTTATATCAGTTCTGAAAAATATGAAAAACAACTTACGCGCAAAAAGATTCCGGGTGGTATGCGCCGGCGTCGCACTGACCTTCTGCCTGAGCCCTACCGCGGTGCTGGCCGGAGAAATTCACGCCCTGGTGCGGGACAAGACTGGGAAGGGGGTCGTGGATGCGGTAGTGGTTGCCTTGCCGGCAAACAAGACCGGGAGGAATGCGGACGGTGCCACTGCGACGATCACCGTGGACCAGGTCAACAAGGAATACGTCCCGTACGTACTACCGGTGCAGGCTGGTACCACGGTCAGCTTCCCCAACAAGGACAACATCCGCCATCACGTCTATTCATTCTCACCGGCGAAGACCTTTGAACTGCCCCTCTACACGGGTAGTACCGCCGCGCCGGTCCTGTTCGATAAACCGGGCGCTGTGGCTCTCGGGTGCAACATCCACGACTGGATGATCGCCTATGTCTACGTCTCTGAAAGCCCCTACTTTGCCAAGACTGGCGCGGACGGTAAGGCCAACCTGGCGAACTTGCCTGCCGGCGATTACACGGTCCGTACCTGGCACCCGAGGTTGGTGGGCAAGGAAGAGGCGACGGAGCGGAAGGTGACTATTGCGCGTACCGGGGCGCTCGAATCGGCCTGGGACATCGGGCTCACGCCGGAATTTCGGATACGCCGGGCACCGATCCCGGGACAGAGTGGCTATCGATGAAGGCGAGCGGGTTGAAATAGCCAACTCGGTGTCGAAAATTGCTTCCTGAATGCCCGGAAAGTCGATGTAGGTGTCCGATGCAAAAAATAGTCTGACTGGCGGCGACATTTTCGCCGCCAATTTTTTGCCCTAAAAACCATCCGCCCAGCGCGACATCAAGATTCCCAGCGGTACTCCAGCAACGCGCACGTCCGTCCGTTCGTGAAAATATCCCTAAGAATAATACATCGAGCCGCCCAATGTTCGGAAACGAACTGAGCATTGCCGTCGAAAGGCGGATAAGTGTGCCATCGATGAGTGGCCTTGCCATCGTCGTAAGTCGATCAACGGCGAAACCCCGATACAAAGTATCAGGGGCCGCACCCGCAAGAAATCGGCCAGCCGCCGGTCGCTTGCAGAACCAAATGAAGAGGAACGTACATGAACAGATTACAGGGATTACTCAAACCACGGTCAATGGCATTGCTACTGGCCGCTCTGGTGGCCGGATGCGGCGGCGGTGGCGATGACGGAATTGGCGCTGTCGCAGTCGCTGGTGCTGGTGCAGGCGCCGGCGCCGGTTCGCCTAGTGCTGCGGGGGCTGGCGCTGGTGCGGGCTCAGCAGGCGGTAGCGTTGGCCGGGGCCCGGCACCCGTAAATCTCGGCGGCGCGGGCAAATTTGCAATTCTGGCAAAAGCCGATATTACAAACGTCCCAACGTCCAAAGTGACCGGGGATGTAGGCGCGAGCCCGATAACGGGTGCCAGCATCGGCTTGACGTGCGCCCAAGTGACAGGGGTCGTCTACAGCGTCGATGCTGCCGGCCCGCTCCCTTGTAGCGTAACGGACGCTACTCGGCTAACCGCGGCGATCGGCGACCAAATGACGGCATATACGGACGCGGCCGGACGGGCGGCCGATTACACCGAACTCGGGGCCGGAAATATCGGCGGACTCAACCTTGGCCCTGCCACCTACAAATGGAGCAGCGATGTGCTGGTACCGACCAGTGTCACGCTCACCGGCGGCCCGAACGATGTCTGGATCTTCCAGATCGCGAAAGGACTCACGGTAGGCAATGGCGCGCAGATCATCCTGGCCGGCGGGGCATTGGCGAAAAACGTCTACTGGCAAACCTTCGCTGCCGCGAACATTGGAACGACCTCGAAATTTAGCGGTGTCATTCTGTCTCAAACATCGATCGCCATGAAGACAGGGGCCTCGATCGACGGTCGATTGCTGGCCCAAACCGGGGTCACGCTCGATCAGAACACGGTTACCCAGCCGGCCCCCTAAGCACGCCGCACGACGCGCTGGAGGCCATGCCGTGGCGGCACTGATGATGAAGAACAACACCATCGGGCAGCCACGGTATTCCAGCGTTGTAGCCGCGCTATCCAGACAACTTGCCGCTATCTTCACTCAACAGGTTTGGGCCGGTAAGCCGTGCATGCTCTCACTACCTTTGCGATAGCGATTGACGGCTTCTCCCAATGCGATAATCTGACCTTGCTCATTCATTACGTCGATGCTTGAAAAATAGATGCTGGTACCGCCGGCACGTTTGTGCCCGATAGCGCGGAGCCGGCCCGATGAGGCCTGACCGGTGAAGCTGGTGTTGAGTGACACGGTGACTGCCCTTCGAACATTGCCTTTCGTCGCGCAATATAATCCGGACAGGGAGCCGGCGATATCGGCCAGTGCAGCGAGAACGCCGCCATGCACCGTTCCCGCAAGGTTCAGGTGTTGCGGACCAATGTCGAGTTCGACAATGACCCGATCCGGTTCCCATTGCGCGATCCGGTGGCCGAGCAACTGTGCAAAACCGATACGCATGTCCGCACTATTTTCGATCTGGGTCACGGGATCCATAGCCTCTCTCAACTCAGTTGGCGCGCAAACAATTCCAAATGATGATCGGTGCTGCCAAATTGCAGTTCGATCGCCATCAAACGCTTAAAGTAATGGCTGACGTCGAGTTCGTCCGTCACGCCCATCCCGCCGTGCAGCTGGAC
>JANPCW010000938.1:0-4572 GCA_031431155.1 Janthinobacterium sp.
TGGAAAGCCAAATTTTGTGATCTAGATCAATTTATTCCAAATGCGGCCTACCGAAAGTTGGCGCCGGCGCACGCGCGCTCATCGGATCAGGCCGGCGGAGCGAGAAAGACTGCCGCTTGCGTCACGCGCGTGGCGGGATCGTCCCGGTCTTCGAGTGCGAAGCTGATGCCGTTCGAGCCCGCTTTGGCTTTGCCCTGGGCCACGCGGACGCGGACCGCGAGCACGCGCGAGCTGGTCCCTTCCAGGCTGAGCTGCCCGGGCCCGACCAGCGCAATGCCGTCGATCCCGGAGACCGCGATCGTGTAGCGGTGGGCCCGCTCGTCAGTGTTGATCAGATGGAGCCGGTAGACGTTCTCAAACATATCCTGGCCCGCCGCGCCGCGGTCGCGCATCACGCCCAGCTTGAGCGGCACACGCGCGCCAAGTGCCAGCGCCAGCGCGGCCAGCAGCGCGGCCAACAGCGCCGCGTAAATCAGCACCCGCGGGCGCAGCATGGCGCGCCCGGGCAGAAGCTCGACTGCATCGCTGGCGGCAAAGCGGATCAAGCCGCGGGCCGCCCCGATCTTGTCCATGACCAGGTTGCAGGCATCGATACAGGACGCGCAAGCCATGCAGTCGTACTGCAGGCCGCGCCGGATATCGCTGCCGGTCGGACAGACCTGAATGCACAAGGTGCAGTCGATGCAATCGCCGCGCGTCCCTTGGCCCCCGCCTTGCGCCACGCTGTTCCGGTTGCGCAGGCCGCGCGGCTCGCCGCGCGCCGCATCGTAGGTCACTAGCAGCGTAGCGCGGTCGACCATGGCGCTCTGGAAGCGCGCATACGGACACATGAAGCGGCACACCTGCTCGCGCATCCAGCCCGCATTCAGGTAGGTGAGTCCGCCGTACAGCGCAATTGAACCCCATTCCCACGGCGCCAAGGCTGGCAATTGATGCGCCAGCTGCCGGATCGGCGTGAAATACCCGACCAGGGTCAAGCCGGTCCAGAATGCGGCGAGCCCCCATGCCGCGTGCTTGAGCGCCTTGATACCCCATGTGCGGGCGGACCAGGATGCCTGATCGCGCCGGATCCGCGCGCCGCGCCCGCCCTCCAGCTTGCGTTCAATCCACATGAAAATGTCGGTGTAGACCGTGTGGGGGCAGGCGAATCCGCACCAGGCGCGTCCCGCCACGGCCGAGCACAGAAACAGTGCGCAGGCGCAAATGATCAGCAATGCCGCCAGATAAATGAAGTCCTGCGGCCACAGCACGACGCCGAACACATAGAATTTGCGCGCCGCCAGATCGAACAGAAGCATCTGGCGGCCGTTATGGTTCAGCCACGGCAAGCCGAAAAAGACCAGCTGCGTGACCCAAAGGCAGGCCCAACGAAGCTTGGTGTAGCGCCCCGTTGTCTCGCGTACATGGATTTTGCTCGATGCTGCACCGCGCTGCGTGAAGCTAGACATCAAGCTAGACATCAAGCTAGCCATCGCGCAGGCGCGCCAGCAGCGCCGCCAGCGCGGCCCGGTCTTGCGCCAGCTCCGGCAATTGCGCGGGCAACAGCTCGACGCGGGCGCGCACACTGCTCAGATGGGCCGCTTCGGAGCGGCGCCAGGCAAACGCCTGGTCGAGCACGGCATGATGGAAAAAAATCGGATGATGGTCGGTAAAATCGAGTCTGCCGGAAGCGTCCATCAAGCGTCCGAGGTTGCGTAGGATGCCGTAGACGTAATAGGCCCAGATCCGGTCCGCGATGATCAGGGCCACCAAATTAACCAGCAGCATGCCGCCCAGCACGCGCATCCCTTCGCTGACCAATAGCGGCCACATGCTGTCGTTGTCGGCGAAGTGGATCCGATACATGTTCGCGTCGACGATTGCGCCCAGCGCCCGGTACAGCGCCCAGATTGCGAGCGCGACCACCACGGCCTCCATGACGACCAGCGCCACCAACAGCCATTTCTGGAGCACGTCGTCGACCAGGCGGATCCGGCGTCGATTCGGTTGTAGCGAGAGCTTCATAGATCGTGGCATTCGTAACATAGGGCGGACTTCTCAAGCGCGACCAGCAGTTTGCCGTGCTCCTTTTGGTAGCCGGAATGGCAAGAGACGCAGCCGACCTTGCCTTCGGGCAGCATCAGCTTGCGCTCGACCGTGCGGCGCGCGCGGTAGCCGCCGAATGCCACGGCATCCTGGTACAGCATGCCGATCGGATGGTTGGCCGACTGGCTCGAGTGGCGCACCACGCCGTTGCGGTCGATGCTGGTGGCAATGCTCGGGTTGGCGTTCTTGCCGTGGCAATCCATGCACGTGTTGGTATAGGCGTCGAGCGTAGGCGCGTTGCTGTCGATCCCCTTGTTGACCAGGTGCCCCGCCATCAGCGATGCGCCACCGTCGCGCATCTTGGCGAAGAAATCGGACTCGTGACAGGCAAAGCAGAGTTGCTTGCCGACTTTGGCGCCGCGCATCAGCCCCGGGCTGCTGCCATGGATATCGTGGCAGGTGCTGCAGGTCAGGTCGCCCTTCCAATCGAGCGGATAGGCGGCCGGCGGCGTTTTTTTCGGCTGGAAGCCGCTCGGGTGGCTGACCTGGGTGGCGGCCGGATGGCACTTGGCGCACAACGCTTCCTGGCTCGCGGTCAGCATGCTTGCCTGCTGCGCAGTGACGTTCTTGCCGGCCAGATGGCAGCTTGCGCAGTCCGCATGTTCCAGATGCGCATTGGTGCCGGGCGTGAGCCCGGCATACAGGGTGCCGGCCGCAGCCAGGCCGGCCAGCAGCGCCAGGGCCGCGAGGCGCTTAAACATGGGTTTTTGCATCGAGCAGCTTGAGGCGGGCAACCGCCTCGGCATACTGCGCGCCATCGCCGGCCGCCAACGCGAACGACGCTTGCTCGGCCGCCAGGTTCATTGCGGAATGGTGCCGGCGCAGGGTCGAGACCGCCTGCTTGATGCCTTCGGCCTGCTTCGATAGCGCATCGCCCTTGCGCAGTTCAATCAGCTTGCTCGAATCGCTGGCGCCGGCCAGCTTCAGGTTTTGCGAAAATCGGTACAGCGGGCCGTCCACCCGAAACGTGCTGTACAGGGCGATCAGCCAGGTCATGAATCCCGTGACGGCCACCAGCAGCAGGCCGGCGACCAGCATCGCCGCGCCCAAATGCTGCCGGGTAAGGCTGCGCGAGCGAATGATGGCGCCGTACGCTTCGCCGCTCTCGCCGGTGATCAGGGTGAGCACGGCCAGCAGTACCAGCACCGCCAGGGCGCCCACCGCCAGGCTCACTTTTGCCACCAGCTTGAGATGCAGGAAGATGATCGGTTTATGAACCACGTTGGGCTCCTTCGGTAAACCGCATGCGGGCACGCATGGCGGGAGTGATTTCAATATTCTTGTTGGCGTCGATCAACATCACCTCCTTCAAGCCCAGGCGCTGCGCCATGGCCTTCCAGTGGCGCGGGCCGGCGATGAAGAGCGGCTTGGTATTGCCGTCGGAACGGGTGCCGGCGTCGCTGCCGCCTGAGGTGATGATGGTGACCGAGGCCACTAGATCGATCGGCTCCCCACTCTTGGGATCGATGATGTGGGGCCGGCGTTTGCCATCCTGCAGGAAATAGCGCTGGTAATCGCCGCTGGTGCCGATCGCTTCATTGTCATGCAGCGCCACGCTGGCGACCATGGCCGGCCCGCGCGGATCCTGCACCCCGACCCGCCACGGACGTGCGCCGGGCTGGCCGATGGCGAGAATGTTGCCGCCGATATTGATCAGCGCCGCCTCGACATGTTCCGCCCGCAAGATTTGCGCGGCCCGATCGAGCGCATAGCCTTTCGCATAGCCACCCAGGTCGAGCATGACTGCTTTGTTGCGGCTTGAAATCATACTGCCGTCAAACACCAAGTCGCTCATGCGCGGATTGGCATCGACCCACCGCTTCACGTCGGCGCCAGAGGGCGCGTGCGGCGTGATGTCGCTGCTCTGGAATCCCCACAGCCGGATCAAATGACCGGTGGCCGGGTTAAATGTATGGTCGGAATTTACGGCCAAGGCCGTGGCCGCTTTGAGCAAATCGACCATTTCGGCATCGGCCTGGAACGGTTCGCCGCGCGCAATGCTGTCGTTGAGCGCTGTCAGGGCGCTCGGTTTCCAGGCGTGAAATTTGTGATGCAGGCGCTCGAATTCATTGAGCACTCGGGTTCCGAGCAGCTGGGCGCGCACTTCCGATTCACCGTAGATGCTGATCGCAACCACCGTGCCGAACACATCGCCCTGGGTGTGATAGGTATTCTTGTTCCGGGCGCAGGCGCTCAGGTTGGCCGACAGTAAAGCCAGCAACGCTAGCCTGGCCAGCAATTTCAGCCCCGCCAGGCATCGGCCTGAGTTGCGCGTGAGCGCCATCGTGTGGCGCGCCATGTCAGCCACAACGGCTTGTCTGTGGGGCGAACTCGAAAGGCAATGCGCAATTCTTGATCATGATTCTTAGTCAAAATTCTGGCATGCCCAACGCGGCGGGCATGCCAGTGAGTAGAGCGGAGCGGGGGGGGGGGGGGGGGGCGGCCCCCCCCCCAACGCCCCCAACGGGGGAAATTGGAGCATTTTAT
>JANPCW010000939.1:0-4705 GCA_031431155.1 Janthinobacterium sp.
CGCGTCGCGTGGGTCGGCGGCGACGTGTTCTGTGTGGATTGGCGCCGGCCAAGCTCTCGTCGTCGCTTGGCGCGGCTGCCGAGCGTCTATCGTCGCAGCCCGAAGTGCTCCGCTGGTCGCCGGACGTCATTCGACGGGATCGACCTGGATCTCGATCCGGCCGAGTCCGCCAGTCAATTCAGGGCCGAGAGCCTGGCAGAAATCGCGGTCGACGACGAGCTGTCGGCGATCCACATGGAAATGGATACCAAGCTCGACCTGGCCATTGCTTATCGTGAAATTGGCGACAAGGAAGGTGCACGCGAATTGATCGATGAAGTGCTCAAAGGCGGCAGCACCGGTCAGGTTGCCAAAGCGAACGCGATGCGTGCCAATCTGGGATAATGCGCACTGGCGCTTACTCTCAATAATGGACACGCATTGAAACGGATCGCACTCGGTGTCCAGTACGATGGCACAGCCTGGCACGGCTGGCAAAAGCAGGAAGATGGCAACACGGTGCAAGACCAGCTCGAACTAGCCCTACGCAAGTTCGCCCGAATCGCGCTGACCACCACCTGCGCCGGGCGCACCGACACCGGGGTCCATGCGCTGGAACAGGTGGTGCATTTTGATACCGAGCTCGAGCGCGACACCTTTTCCTGGGTGCGCGGCGTCAACAGTTTCTTGCCGCCGTCGATCGTGCTGCGCTGGGCCAAGGAAATCACGTCCGACCCGGACGATCAATTCCACGCCCGCTTCAGCGCGCGCTCGCGCACCTATCATTACGTTCTCTATAACAACCCGATCCGTTCGCCGCTGGTGGTGGGGCGGGCCGGCTGGGTGTTCCGCCCGCTCGACATCGCCCCGATGCGCGAGGCGGCCCGATGCCTGATCGGCTGGCATGATTTTTCCGCCTTCCGCGCGGCCCAGTGCCAGGCCAAGTCCCCCATCAAGCTGATGCACGAGGTGACCATTGAGCGGCACGGCGAACTGTTGGTCTTCACGATACGGGCCAACGCTTTTCTGCATCATATGGTGCGCAACCTGGTCGGCTCGCTGATTTATATCGGGCACGGCAAGCATAGTCCCGAATGGCTGGGCGGTGTCTTGAAAGGGCGCGACCGGGCCGATGCGGCGCCCACCTTCATGCCTGACGGCCTGTACCTGGCCAGAATCGATTATCATCCCAAGTGGAACTTGCCGCAGGACGCGAGCAGCCCCTTGCCCTGGTTTTAACCGGACCAACGACAGAATTGACAACATGCGACGCACCCGTATCAAGATTTGCGGCCTGACCCGCAGCGAGGACGTGGATGCGGCAGTCGC
This sequence comes from Janthinobacterium sp., assembly GCA_031431155.1. Classification (GTDB taxonomy): domain Bacteria; phylum Pseudomonadota; class Gammaproteobacteria; order Burkholderiales; family Burkholderiaceae_D; genus JANPCW01. The sequence goes on from JANPCW010000939.1 coordinate 1,309, forward strand.
TGCCGGCGCGGACGCGATCGGCTTCGTGTTTTACCCGAATAGCCCGCGTTGCGTGACGCCCGAACGCGCCGCGCAATTGATCGCGCTGCTGCCCCCGTTTGTCACGGCCGTCGGGCTGTTCGTGAACGCCAGCGTGGCACAGGTGGCGGCGGTCGCGCGGATTGCGCCGCTAGGCTTGCTGCAGCTGCATGGCGACGAAACGGCCGAACACAGTAGCGCGCTGGCGGCGGCCGCGCAGCGCCCCTTCGTGCGCGCGTTTCGCGTCAAACCCGACACGCAAGCGGCCGATTTGCTAGAATACGAACAGCTCTACCGCAGCGCCAGTGCCTGGTTCACTGGCATCTTGCTCGACACCTTCGTCGATGCATACGGCGGGGCCGGAAAGGTTTTTGATTGGTCCCTCATCCCAAAAGAACTCGCGCCTCGGGTCGTTTTAAGTGGTGGCTTGAGCGTGCAAAACGCCGCTGACGCGGTGTTACGTGTTCGCCCTTACGCAGTCGATGTCAGTAGTGGCGTCGAAGCGGACAAGGGTATCAAGGACGCCTCCAAGATTGCCGCTTTTTGCGCCGCAATCCGGGCCGCCGATGCCACGATTGAAAGAGAAAACACCAATGAAAGACCTGTCTCCTGACGGCTGCGCCACGCCATTGTTTCACTGTACCGACTATGCCTTGCCCGACGCCAGCGGCCATTTCGGCCGTTACGGCGGCGCCTTTGTCGCCGAAACGCTCAGCTACGCGCTCGCTGAGCTGACCGAAGCCTACGCGCGTTACAGCGTGGACCCGGAGTTTCTGGAGGAATTCCGCTACGAATTGAAGCATTTTGTCGGCCGTCCGTCGCCCGTCTATCATGCCAAGCGCTGGTCCGAACAAGCCGGCGGCGCGCAGATCTACTTCAAGCGCGAAGACTTGAACCACACCGGCGCGCACAAGATCAATAACGTGATCGGGCAAGCGCTGGTGGCCAGGCGCATGGGCAAGCCGCGCATCATCGCCGAAACGGGGGCCGGCCAGCATGGCGTGGCCACGGCCACCATCTGCGCCCGCTTCGGCCTTGAATGCGTGGTCTATATGGGCAGCGAGGATGTAAAGCGCCAAGCCCAGAACGTGTATCGGATGAAGTTGCTGGGCGCCACCGTGGTGCCGGTCGAATCGGGCTCCAAGACCCTCAAGGACGCGCTCAACGAAGCCATGCGCGACTGGGTTACCAATATCGAAAACACCTTTTACATCATCGGCACCGTGGCAGGTCCCCATCCGTATCCGATGATGGTGCGCGATTTCCAGTCGGTGATTGGCGAGGAATGCCTGGTGCAAATGCCGCAAATGACGGGGCGCCAGCCCGACTATGTGCTGGCCTGCATTGGCGGCGGCTCGAATGCGATGGGAATTTTCTATCCTTACTTGGACCAGCCCAAGGTGCAATTGATCGGGGTCGAGGCGGCTGGCGAGGGACTCGAAACGGGCAAGCACTCGGCATCGCTGACCAAGGGTTTTCCTGGCGTATTGCACGGCAACCGGACCTATTTGCTGCAGGATGAGAACGGTCAGATTATCGAGACCCATTCGATCTCGGCCGGCCTCGATTATCCGGGCGTGGGTCCGGAACACGCATGGCTGAAGGACGCGGGGCGGGCGAGCTATGTCTCGATCACGGACGATGAGGCATTGGCGGCATTTCACACCTGCTGCCGGATCGAAGGCATCATTCCCGCGCTGGAATCGGCGCATGCGCTGGCCTATGCGGCCAAGCTGGCGGCGACCTTGCCGGCCGATCGGACCATCCTGGTGAACCTGTCTGGGCGCGGCGACAAGGACATGCATACCGTGGCGGCGCGGATGGGTCTCGATTTCAGCTGATTGCTGTCCTCGTTTGGCCTGCCGACCATCATCGCGCTTGCGGCGCTGCCCCAAGCACCCGCAAGCACCATCAACGACCATGAAGAGCCACCATGTCCAGAATTGCTCCAACTTTTGCCGCTTTGGCGGCCCAAAACAAAACCGGTTTAATCACTTTCATCACGGCCGGCGATCCGGATCCGGCGCTGACGGTGCCCTTGATGCATGCCATGGTGGCCGGCGGCGCCGACATCCTCGAACTGGGCGTGCCGTTTTCCGACCCGATGGCGGAAGGCCCCGTGATCCAGCGTGCCTGCGAACGGGCTCTCAAGTTCGGGGTCGGAATCGGCGATGTGTTTGGCTATGTGCGCCAGTTCCGCCAGACCAACCAAAGCACCCCGGTGGTCTTGATGGGGTACGCCAACCCGATCGAGCGGATCGGAACCGATGCGTTTATCAAGGCTGCGCAAGAGGCGGGGGTCGATGGCGCCATCGTCGTCGACTACCCGCCCGAGGAATGCGAGGCGTTTGCCGGTGCAATGCGTGCCAACGGATTGGACTTGATTTTCCTGCTGGCGCCGACTTCGACCAAGAATCGGATCGCCAAGGTGGCCCAGCTCGGCAGCGGTTTTAGCTACTACGTGTCGCTAAAAGGCGTGACCGGTGCCGGCAATATCGATACCGAAGAGGTTGCGCGGCGGCTGGCCGAGATTCGTGAATTTGTGAAGTTGCCAATCGGGGTCGGTTTCGGCATCCGCGATGGTGCAACGGCCAAAGCTGTGGCGCAGGTGGCCGACGCGGTCGTGATCGGCAGTCGCATTATCGAAGAGCTCGAGAATGCGCCACGCGAAGGCGCCGTAGCGGCAGTACAAAGTTTTGTCGCGGCAATTCGCAGTGCACTGGACGCTTGAAATGGGGCGGATCGGCGCCGCTTGATCGATTGAACGATAAGTTATCAAAGTGCAATGTTCGACAACCAGGCGCTGAACCGCTAAACTAGCGCCACTGAGTTAGCTGCGACGGGAGAAAAAATGAGTTGGTTAGAAAAACTATTGCCCCCGCGGATACAACGCTCCGACGCCGCGGCACGCAAGACCATGCCCGAAGGTCTCTGGGTCAAGTGTCCGTCATGCGAGGCCGTCTTGTACCGCACCGATCTGGAATCGAACCTGCATGTTTGCCCGAAATGCAGCCATCACATGCGCATCCGCGCGCGCGAACGGCTCGACGGCTTGCTCGACACGGGCGGGCGCTACGAAATCGGCATGGACACGCTGCCGGTCGATACCCTCAAATTCAAAGACAGCAAGAAATACCCGGACCGCCTCAAAGCGGCGATGGAAGCGACCGGCGAGACCGATGCCCTGATCGTCATGGGTGGCGCCATCATGACCTTGCCGGTCGTGGTTGCGTGTTTTGAGTTCGAATTCATGGGCGGCTCGATGGGTTCCGTGGTCGGCGAGCGCTTCGTGCACGGCGCCCAAGTGGCGCTGGAACAAAAAGTGCCGTTCATCTGCATCACCGCGACCGGCGGCGCCCGCATGCAGGAAGGCTTGCTG
>JANPCW010000940.1:0-7420 GCA_031431155.1 Janthinobacterium sp.
CATTGCGGCCGATGCCCCCGAAAGCGCCTTCATCTACGCGCCCGAAGTGAGCCTGTACCTGCTCGACGACTGCGATCGGCTGGCGCCCGCGTCCCAGATCGACGCCTTCGGCCTGTTCAACCAGATCCGCGACAACGGCGCCTTCATGGTCAGCAGCGGCGCGCTGGCGCCGGCCGTGCTGCCGGTGCGCGAGGACTTGCGCACGCGCATGGGCTGGGGCTTGATTTACCAGGTCCACGGCTTGACCGACGACGAAAAAATCGCGGCCCTGACCACGGCCGCGGCCACCCGCGGCTTGATTCTGTCGCCGGGCGTGTTACCCTACCTGCTGTCCCATTTTCGGCGCGATATGCGCTCCCTGTCGACGATGCTAGACGCCCTCGATCAATATTCACTGGAAACCCAGCGGCCCGTCACCTTGCCGCTGCTGCGCGAGTTGCTGCAGGCGGAAGCGAAAGCATGACGAACCTGGCCCTGTTTGACCTCGACCACACCCTGCTGCCGATCGACTCCGATTACGAATGGGGCCAGTTTTTGGTCCGCATCAAGGCCGTCGACGCCGACCAATTCGCGCGCCGCAACGATGAATTTTTTGCCCAGTACCAGGCCGGCACGCTCGACCCGCTCACCTACCTGGAGTTCGCGCTGGGCACGCTGGCGCAATTTCCGCGCGCCCGGCTCGACGCCATGCACGCCCAATTCATGGCAGAAGTGATCGAGCCGGCCATCTTGCCGCGCGCGCGCGCGCTGCTGCAACAGCACCACGATGCCGGCGATCTGGTGGCCATCATCACCGCCACCAACCAGTTCGTGACGGCGCCGATCGCCAAGGCGCTGGGGGTCGAGCACCTGATTGCGGCCATGCCGGAGTGCGACGGCGCCGGCAACCTAACCGGCAAGCTGCTGGGCACCCCGACCCAGGGCGCGGGCAAGGTGACCCATACCCACGCCTGGCTTGCGCAGATGGGCCAGACCCTGGACGGTTTTGAACGCAGCTACTTTTACAGCGATTCGCACAACGACCTTCCCCTGCTATCCATCGTCACCCACCCGGTTGCAACCAACCCCAATGCCACACTGGCAACCCACGCATCGGCCCACGGCTGGCCCCTACTGAACTTATTCAATGATTAAAAAATTCATCCGCAAGATCCTCGGCGTCAAAGACAAAGCGGCGCATGACGCGACCGCACCCACCGTACTCGGCGCTGCCGCGCACGGGATCGACCCGAAACTGCTGTCATCGAACGCGATCCGGGTCACCAGTTCGCTGCAGGAGGCCGGCTACCAGGCCTTCGTGGTGGGCGGGGCGGTGCGCGATTTGCTGCTGGGCGTGAAACCGAAGGACTTCGACATCGCCACCAACGCCACGCCCGAGCAGGTCAAGCGCCTGTTTCGGCGCGCCTTCATCATCGGCAAGCGGTTCCAGATCGTGCACGTGATGTTCGGCCAGGATTTGCTGGAAGTGACCACCTTCCGCGGCGCCGGCGCCGACTCGTCGCCCAAGGATGAACACGGGCGGGTGCTGCGCGATAACAACTTCGGCCCACAGCATGAGGACGCGGTGCGGCGCGACTTCACCATCAACGCGATGTACTACAACCCGGCCACCCAGGAGGTGCTCGATTACCACGGCGGCATCGCCGACATCCGCGCCAAGACCCTGCGCATCATCGGCCAACCGGAAGCGCGCTATCGGGAAGACCCGGTGCGCATGCTGCGCGTGGTGCGCTTTGCGGCCAGGCTCAAGTTTGCGATCGAGCCGGCCACCGGCGCGCCGATTCCGGTGATGGCGCCCCTGATCAACAATGTCCCGGCCGCGCGCGTGTTCGACGAGATGCTTAAGCTCCTGATGAGCGGCCACGCGCTGGCCTGCTTGCAGCAACTGCGCAAGCAAGGCCTGCATCACGGGCTGCTGCCGCTGCTCGACGTGGTGCTCGAGCAGCCGCTGGGCATCAAGTTCGTGACCCTGGCGCTGGCCTCGACCGATCAGCGCATCATGGAAGGCAAGCGGGTCTCGCCCGGCTTCCTGTTTGCCTCGCTGCTATGGCACCAGGTGCTGGAAAAGTGGACCGCGTACCGCGCCGCCGGCGAATCGCCGATCCCGGCGCTGCACTTGGCGGCCGACGACGTGCTCGACTTGCAAACCGAAAAGCTGGCGCTGCAGCGCAAGATCGGCTCGGACATGCGCGACATCTGGTCGATGCAGCCGCGCTTCGAACGGCGCAGCGGCAAGTCGCCTTACAAGCTGATCGAGCACCTGCGCTTTCGCGCTGGCTACGACTTCCTGCTGCTGCGCTGCGCCTCCGGTGAAATCGAGGCCGATATCGGCGAGTGGTGGACCGCGTTTTACGAGGGCGATGCAGTCGCGCGCGAAGCGCTGCTGGCTACGGCCAGCGCTGCGCCGGGACAGAAGAAGAAGCGCCCGCCCCGGCGCGCACCGCGCACCGCGCAAACCACCGGCAGCACCAGCGGCGAGTGAGCGTGGGCATGGGCATGTGCGTCGTCGCCTATATTGGGATCGGCGCCAACCTGGGTGACGCGCGCGCCACTGTGCAGGACGCGATCGCCAGCCTGGGCCGCGTGCCGCGCAGCGCGCTGCAGGCGGCCTCCAGCCTGTACCGCAGCGCGCCGATCGATTCCAGTGGCGACGATTACATCAACGCGGTGGCGCGCATCGAAACCGCGCTGTCGGCGCCGCAGCTGCTAGAAGCGCTGCAGGCGATCGAACTGGCACACGGGCGCGAACGGCCGTATCGCAATGCGCCACGCACCCTCGACCTGGATATTTTGCTATACGGCGAGGAACGGATCGCGACCCCATCGCTGCAGGTGCCGCACCCGCGCATGACCGAGCGCGCCTTCGTGCTGCTGCCGCTGTTGCAGCTGGCGCCGGCGATTGCGATTCCCGGCTTGGGGCCGGCCCAGGCGTTCGTGCATGCGGTCGCCGGGCAAGCCATCAGCAAACTCTAAGAGCGCCATGCCGATTCCAATCATCGTCCAAACCGCCGGTCTGTTGGCGCTGTCGAACGTATTCATGACGATCGCCTGGTATGGCCATCTCAAGAACATGGCGAGCAAGCCGTGGTGGATCGCCGCGCTGGTAAGCTGGGGCATTGCGCTGTTCGAGTACCTGCTGCAAGTGCCGGCCAACCGGATCGGCAACACCGAGTACAGCCTGGCGCAGTTGAAGATCATGCAGGAAGCGATGACGCTCACCGTGTTCGTGCCGTTCGCGATGTTCTACATGAACCAGCCATTCAAGCTCGACTACCTCTGGGCCGGGCTGTGCCTGGTGGGCGCGGTGTACTTCATATTTCGCGGCTAGGGCCCGATACTGCGCCGCACAAATTGCCTGCCAAGGCGCTACACTGTCGCAACCGGATTTCTAATTTGAGGATCTTATGGCTAGTTATCTGCAGGGAAAAGACATGGCCGGTGGCGACACGCTGCCAACGGCTGCCGCCAAAGCGCCGGTCACCAAGGCTGTCACCAAGGCTGTCACCATCGTGTCGCTGAACGCGATGCGCGCCGCCGGCGAGAAGATCAGCATGCTGACCTGCTATGACGCAAGCTTCGCCTCGCTGATGGACCGCTGCGGGATCGAAGTGCTGCTGATCGGCGATTCACTCGGCATGGTGTGCCAGGGCCACCATTCGACCCTGCCGGTCACGGTGGCCGATATTGCCTATCACAGCGCCAGCGTGGCGCGCGGCAATAAATCGGCGATGGTGCTGGCCGACATGCCCTTCGGCAGCTATGGCACGCCGCACGACGCGTTCAAGCACGCGGTGCAGCTGATCCAGGCCGGCGCCCACATGGTCAAGCTCGAAGGCGGCGCATGGCTGGCCGACACCATCCGCTTTTTGACCGAGCGCGCGGTCCCCGTGTGCGCCCACCTTGGCTTGACGCCGCAATCGGTGCATCAACTGGGCGGCTACAAGGTGCAGGGAAAAACCCTGGAAAGCGCCGACCAGCTCAGGGCCGACGCCCAGTTGCTGCAGGCGGCCGGCGCGACCATGCTGGTGCTCGAAGCGATTCCGGCCCAGCTCGGCAAGGAAGTCACCGACCTGCTCACGATCCCGACCATCGGCATCGGCGCCGGCCCCGATTGCTCCGGCCAGGTGCTGGTGATGCACGACCTGCTCGGCGTTTTCCCGGGCCGCAAGGCGCGTTTCGTGAAAAACTTCATGGATGGCCAAACCAGCATCGACGCGGCGGTCCAGGCGTATGTCAATGCAGTCAGGGACAGGTCGTTCCCGGCGCCGGAACACTGTTTTTAGATTCGCGCAATCAACATATTCAACGAGCAACATACCCGTAGGCTAACGCCAACTCAAGTGCAAGGGAGCGATACTTGAGCGGGCCGCTAGCGCCCCTTGCCAACGCAAGCGGTATCGCGAAACGCTTGAATCGAGCTACTTGTAACGTATAATCCACATTGTGATGATATGTACCAAATAACGGACTATCTGACCGAGGATGGGCGCGACCCCTTGAAAGAGTGGTTGGCCAGCCTTGCCGACCGTCAAGCACGGGCACGCGTATTGGTGCGACTGCAGCGCATGGCAGCCGGAAATTTCGGCGACTGCAAGCCCCTTGCCGATGGCGTGTGGGAATTGCGTATCGATCATGGGCCCGGCTATCGGGTGTACTACGCCCGCGCTGGTGAAAAACTGCTGCTATTGCTGATCGGCGGCGACAAGCGCAAACAGCAGACCGACATTGATGCTGCGGTGGGATACTGGAAAGACTGGAATCGGAGAAATGCACCATGAACCAAACATCACGCCCGCATGATGACGCAGTGGTGGAACTGCTGCGCGAAGACCCTTCGTTTGCGAATGAATACCTTGGTGCCGCACTGGAGGAAGCCAATCAGGCCGGTGGACGCGAAGCCCTGTTGACGGCACTGCGCCATGTGGCCGAAGCTCAAGGCATGGCCGCGGTTGCCAAGCGTGCAGGAATTCCGCGCGAAAGCCTGTACCGGGCTCTATCGCCCAGCGGCAATCCTACCGTCAAGACGCTGTTGGCGGTACTAGATGCCGCCGGTTTGAAATTGGGCGTAATGCGGGATATCGCATCCTGAAGTGACGCCCGAGCGTCAGGTCAGCGCCTCGACACATTCTCCAAACACCTTCAAGAAACGCGCAACGTCGCCGGTTCCGGTGGCGGGACACACCAGCAGCATGTTGTGAAACGGCGTGATCAAGATCCCCCGGTTGAGCAGATACAAATGGATGATGCGCTCAAGTTCGGCATCCTGCATGGCGCCCGCTTGGGTCCCGTTGCCGGGCGGCGCTTGCGCAAACTGAAATTCGGTGCGGGCGCCGACCTGCGTGACGCACCATGGCAATCGATGCCGGTCGATGATCGCGCGCAGCCCCTGTGCTAACTGGCCGGCCAGCATGAACATGGCTTGGTAAGCCTGCTCGCTCATCACCTCGGCCAGATTGGCGCGCATGGCCGCCATCGCAAACATGTTCGCCGACAGGGTCGTGCCGACGCCGGAGTGGCCGGCCGGTGCGGCGCGCTTGGCCTGCTCCACCCGTTGCGCCAGCTCTGCCGTGAAACCGTACACGGCGCACGGGATGCCGCCCCCGATCGGCTTGCCGAGCACCAGCGCATCGGCCTTAATGCCGTGCGCCAGCGCATAGCCGGCAGGCCCGCTACTGATCGTGTGGGTTTCGTCGATCACCAGCCAGGTTCCGTGACGGCGCATGATTTCTTGCGCCGCTTGCCAGTAGCCGGGCTGCGGCAGCACCATGCCGATGTTGGTCATTACTGGTTCGGCCAGCACGCAGGCTACGTCGCGCTTGGCCAGCGCATCGTCGAGCGCCGGCAAGTCGTTGAACTCGACCACTACGGTCTGGCTGGTCAGATCGTAGACCTGTCCCAGCAGGCTGTCGCGCTGGAGCGCTTTCCCATCGATCAGATCGACGAACACGTCATCGACCGTGCCGTGGTAGCAGCCATTGAACACCAGGATCTTGCTGCGTCCGCTGGCGGCCCGCAACCAGCGCAGCACGAAGCGGTTCGCGTCCGACGCCGACAACGCAAACTGCCAGAACGGGAGGCCAAAGCGGCGCGCCAGCTCCTCGGCCACCCACACCGCGTCCTCGGACGGCAGCATCGACGTATAACCGCGCGTGGCTTGCTGCGCGATGGCGCGCGCCACCGCCGGCGGCGCATGCCCGAACATCGCCCCCGTATCGCCGAGACAAAAATCGCTATACGAATGGCCGTCGGCGTCGAGCAAACGCGCCCCGCGCGCCTCCTTGATCGTCAGCGCGAACGGGCTCGACCAATCCTTCATCCAGTGCATCGGTACCCCGAACAGCATATGCGCTTGGGCACGCATGGCCAGCGCTTTGGACAGCGGATTATTCCGCGCAAAATACACCTGCTCGGTGGCCAGCAAGGCCAGCGCGCGCTGCCAGATCACACCTGATCGCATCGTCGTCATGCCTGCCTCACCCCGGCCTCACTGCGGTATCACACCAGCAGCATCAAGTGCTCGCGTTCCCATGAGCTGATGACCCGGCTGTAAGTGGAAAATTCGAGCTCCTTGACTTCGCAAAACGCTTGCACGAACAGCTCGCCCAGGATGGCGCCGAGCGGCGCGCACTGGCGCAGGCGCACGATTGCGTCCTCCAGATTGCGCGGCAATTCATCATGCACTTGCTCGGCGCTGTCCACCATGGGCGCCGACGCTGTCAGGCCTTCGACCATGCCCAGGTAGCCGCAGGCCAGGGTGGCCGCCATCGCCAGGTAGGGATTCACATCGACCCCCGGCACCCGATTTTCAACGCGCCGATTGGCCGGGTTCGAATTCGGGATCCGGATCCCGCAGGTGCGGGTGTCGTAGCCCCAGCGCACGTTGGTGGGCGCCGACATGAAGCGCGACAGGCGGCGGTATGAGTTCACGTGCGGCGCGAACAGCAGTGTGCCGGGCGGGACGTACTTTTCCAGGCCTGCGATGTAGTTGAAAAACAGCGCACTGGCGCTGCCGTCGGGATTCGAAAACACATTTTGCCCGGTTGCGGCGTCGAGCACGCTTTGATGGATGTGCATCGCGCTGCCGGGCTCGCTCTCCATCGGCTTGGCCATGAAGGTGGCAAAGATACCGTGCCGCAGCGCCGTCTCGCGCACCGCGCGCTTGAACAAGAACACGCGGTCGGCCAGCTCGAGCGCATCGCCATGCGCGAAATTGATTTCCATCTGGCCTGCGCCGGCTTCATGGATCAGCGTTTCGACGCCCAGCTCATGGGCATTGCAGAATGACGACAGCTCCAGGAAAAATGGATCGAAATCGTTGACCGCATCGATCGAGTACGCCTGGCGCCCCGATTCCGGCTTGCCGGTGCGGCCCAGCGGCGGCGAAAGCGGTTCGTGCGGATTGGCGTTGCGCGCCACCAGG
>JANPCW010000941.1:0-2052 GCA_031431155.1 Janthinobacterium sp.
GTGCATCGTGCAGACGGCTCCGGCACCTCGTTCCTGTTCACCGATTACCTGTCGAAAACCAGCCCCGAATTCAAAACCAAGATCGGCGCCGGCACGGCCGTGAAATGGGTCGTTGGCGTGGGCGGCAAGGGCAATGAAGGCGTTGCCGCGAATGTGCAGCGGATCAAGGGTGCGATCGGCTACGTGGAATGGGCTTACGCCAAGAAAAACAAAATCGCGCACACCCAGCTGAAAAACCGCGATGGCCAGTTCGTGCAGCCAGACGATGACAATTTCAAAGCGGCAGCCGCCGGCGCCGACTGGGCCAAGACCCCCGGCTTTGGCGTGGTGCTGACGGATCAGGCTGGCAAGACGAGCTGGCCAATCACTGGTGCATCCTACATCCTGATGTACAAAGCACAAGCCGATGCGGCCAAAGGGAAAGAAGTGCTGAAGTTTTTTGAGTGGGCCTTCAAAAATGGTGACGCTGCAGCAACCGAACTGGACTACGTTCCATTGCCCGATGCAGTCACCAAACTGGTGCAGGACGCCTGGAAGGTCCAGCTCAAGGATGGGTCGGGCAAGGCAATTTGGTAAATAAAGTCCCCCTCCCACTCCGGCTTTCACCAGAGTGAGACGGGCTTAGCCTGCGTTCTCCGGTTGCCGGGGAACGCAGGCTAAACCACATCTAGAGTCGAAATGAGCGCAAACCCTACCGCAGCGATGATCAATTTGCCCGACCAAGCACTGCCAGACCTTAGCTACGTGACGATGCATTCGGCGATGCGCAGGCAGCGTATTCAGGATTTCATTTTCCATAAGGTGACGCTGACGTTCGCGCTGTCCGTGCTGCTGGTGCTCGTTGGCATCATCATCTCGCTGGTGCTCGGCGCCTGGCCCGCTTTCAGGGAATTCGGTCCCGCCTTCATTACTACCGTCGAGTGGGATCCGGTCAACGACAAGTATGGCGCCCTAATCGCGATCGTGGGCACCCTGGCCACCTCCTTGATCGCGCTGATGATTGCATTTCCCGTCAGTTTCGGGATTGCCCTGTTCCTGACCGAAATTTGCCCGGTCTGGCTGCGGCGTCCGATGGGGACCGCCGTCGAGTTGCTGGCCGGCGTGCCCAGCATCATTTACGGGATGTGGGGCCTGTTCGTGTTTGCGCCCTTGTTCGCCGACTACGCGCAACCGTTCCTCAAGAACACGCTGGGCCAGTTTCCGCTGATCGGTCACTTGTTTTCGGGGCCGATGATGGGTATCGGCATCTTGACGGCGGGCCTGATTCTGGCCGTCATGATCATTCCCTTCATTTCGTCGGTGATGCGCGACGTGTTTGAAATCGTGCCGGCCGTGCTGAAAGAGTCGGCCTACGGGCTCGGTTGCACCAAATGGGAAGTGGTGCGCAAGGTTGTTTTGCCTTACACCAAGACCGGCGTGGTAGGTGGCGTGATGCTGGGCCTGGGCCGGGCGCTGGGCGAAACCATGGCCGTCACATTTGTGATCGGCAACGCCAATAAACTGTCGTGGTCGCTTTTCTCGGCCGGCAACAGCATTGCCTCGACCCTGGCCAACGAGTTCGCCGAAGCCGAATCGCCGTTGCATGTGTCGTCCCTGTTCGCGCTGGCGCTGATCCTGTTCGCGATCACCTTTATCGTGCTGTCCGCAGCCAAAATCATGTTAGCGAGCATGTCGCGCAAGGAAGGTGTCAAATGAGCCAGTCAAACCCCGCCGTGCTCAATCCGCCCGCCGTCATCAATCCAGTCTACCGCAAGCGCCTGCGCTTGCACCGCCTGGGCATCGCGCTGTCCGTCATGGCGATGTCGATCGGCTTGATTTTCCTGATCTGGATCCTCACGACGCTGCTGATCAAAGGCTTCGGCGCGCTCTCGCTCGACATGTTCATCCACACCACGCCGGCCCCGGGCAGCGAAGGTGGCGGCTTGATCAATGCCATCGTCGGCAGCCTGATGCTGGTTGGGCTGGCAACCCTGATCAGCACGCCGATCGGGATCCTGGCCGGAATTTATCTGGCGGAATACGGCGAAGAGAACTGGTTCGCGCAAACCACCC
>JANPCW010000942.1:0-4075 GCA_031431155.1 Janthinobacterium sp.
CAGCTGGACGCGGATGTTTTGTGCGAGCAATTCATCGACGGCGATGAAGTGACCTGCCCTGTGTTGGGGACGGGTAGCGAGGCATATGCCTTGCCCGTTATTCGCATTGCAGCCGAAGGCGGCAACTACGACTATCAAAACAAATATTTTACCGACGACACCAAGTATTTTTGCCCGGCTGTGCTGGACACCGCCACCAGGGTGGAGATGGAGCGCATCGCGCTGGAAGCCTACCGCGCGCTCGGTTGCGAAGGCTGGGGCCGGGTCGACGTGCTGCTGCGCGCGTCCGACAACAAGCAGTTTCTGCTGGAAGTAAACACCTCGCCCGGGATGACCAGCCATTCGCTGGTGCCGATGGCGGCGCGCGCGGTGGGCATCGGTTACGAGGCCTTGTGCGTGGAAATCCTGCGCTCGGCGCGCTTGAAAATGGCCAAGGGCCAGGGGTAATCACGCTATGTGGCAAGACGTCAAAACCTTGAATGGAGCAGCCAACAGCCTGATCGCGCTGGTACTGCTGGCATGCGTGGCGTCGGCCGTGTGGTGGGTGTCGCAGCGCGACATGTTCACGCTGCGCACCATCAGGATCGAGGGCATTGGCCAGAGCGATTTACAGCATGTGAACCCGTTGACGGTGCGCCAGAGCGCGCTGGGCCGGATTTCGGGAAATTTTTTTAGCACCAACCTCGAGACGGTGCGGCTGGCCTTTGAATCGGTGCCATGGGTAAACCGCGCGACGGTGAGGCGCGAATGGCCCGATCAGCTGATCGTTACGGTCGAAGAGCACGAGGCGCTTGGCACCTGGGGCGAGGATGGCCGCCTGCTCTCGACCAAGGGCGAGGTATTTACGGCCAATGTGGCGGAAGCGGACGAGGATCACGCGCTGCCGCAGTTTTCCGGACCGGAAGGCAGCGAGAAGGAAGTGCTGGCGCGTTTCACCCAGTTGCGCGGCTGGTTTGCCGCGATCGGGCTGGTGCCAGAGGCGCTGGCCCTGTCGAGCCGCTATGCGTGGACCGTGCGGCTCGATAACGGCATGCGCGTGGCGCTCGGCCGTGAGCAGAGCACCAATACATTGAAGGAGCGGATGGATCGCCTGACCGGAATTTATCCGCAACTGGCGGCCCGCTTGCAAGACAAGATCGACACCATCGACATGCGATACCCGAACGGTTTGGCATTGAGTTCGGCAGCGCTAAAAATTCCGGTCGAGGGCAAGCCGCCCGTTCGGCCGGCGGCAAGACAAAAGAGTAGTAAGCCAGTTGGCAAGCACATACAGTAGGCGATAAGAAATGACAAAAGACGCTAAAAACCTGATAGTCGGTCTCGACATTGGCACCACGAAAGTGGTGGCGGTGGTGGCCGAAGTGATGCCCGACGGGCGCCATGAGGTGATCGGCCTGGGCCAGCATGAATCGAAGGGCTTGAAGAAAGGCGTCGTCGTCAACATCGAGGCGACCGTCGAATCGATCCAGCGCGCACTCGAGGAAGCCGAGCTGATGGCCGACTGCAAGATCCGCAACGTGTATGCCGGCATCGCGGGCAGCCATATCCGCAGCTTCAATTCGAGCGGTATGGTCGCCATCAAGGACAAGGAAGTGACCGCGACCGACGTGGCGCGCGTGATCGAAACGGCGAAAGCGGTGAATATCCCGACCGACCAGCAATTGCTGCACACGGTGCCGCAGGAATTCATCGTTGACAGCCAGGAAGATGTGCGCGAGCCGATCGGGATGAGCGGGATCCGGCTTGAAGTGAAGGTCCATATCGTCACCGGCGCGGTGTCGGCGGTGCAAAATATCGTCAAGTGCGTGCGCCGCTGCGGGCTGGAAGTGTCCGACCTGATCCTGCAGCCGATGGCCTCGGCCGACGCCGTGCTCACGCCGGACGAGAAAGAGCTGGGCGTAGTCCTGATCGACATCGGCGGGGGTACCACCGACATCGCGGTATTTTCGGACGGCGCGATCCGCCACACGGCCGTGATCCCGATCGCGGGCGACCAGATCACCAATGACATCGCCATGGCGCTGCGCACCCCGACCTCGGAAGCCGAAGAGATCAAGATCCGCTACGGCGTGGCCAAGCAGGTGCTGGCCGATCCGGGCGAGTCGCTCGAAGTGCCGGGCCTGGGCGACCGCGCTCCGCGCACTTTGTCGCGCCAGGCGCTGGCCGCCGTGATCGAGCCGCGGGTGGAAGAGTTGTTCGCGATGGTGTACCAGGTGGTGCGCGAATCCGGTTACGAGGGCGTGCTCTCGTCGGGCATCGTACTCACCGGCGGCACCGCGATCATGCCGGGCATGGTCGAGATGGCGGAAGACGTTTTTCTCAAGCCGGCGCGCCTTGGCACCCCGGACTACCGTGGCCAGCTGGCCGACGTGGTGCGCAGCCCGCGCTACGCGACCGTGCTCGGCTTGCTGCTGGAAGCGAAGAAACAGTATTTGCGCGGCCATATCGTGACGCGTCAGGATGGCTCGGTGAAGGCGGTGTGGCAGCGCATGAGGGAATGGTTTTTAGGTAATTTTTAAGTGGTAGATTTTGTTCGGCAGCGGTTCGGCAGCGGATTGGCAATACAACACGGATATTCACATTAACCGCAGTTTTCAATCTCCAGGTCTCATACAACTATGAGACCTGGCGCTTGGAAACCGCAAATTGAAGGAGCTCATCATGGAGTTTGATATGATCGACAACGCAGCACTGGGTACCGTCATCAAGGTCGTCGGCGTCGGCGGAGCAGGTGGCAATGCGGTACAACACATGATCAACAAGGGTATGACCGGCGTCGAATTCATCGCCGCCAATACGGATGCCCAAGCGCTCGCCACTTCCAAGGCGCACAACGTTATCCAGATCGGCGACACTGGCCTGGGCGCAGGAATGAAGCCGCAAGTGGGCCGCCAGTTGGCTGAAGAGTCGCGCGCCCGCATCGAGGACGCGCTGCGCGGCGCGCACATGGTCTTCATCGCGGCCGGCATGGGCGGCGGAACCGGCACCGGCGCGGCGCCGATCGTCGCTGAAATCGCCAAATCGATGGGCGCGCTGACGGTGGCGGTGGTATCGAAGCCGTTCTCGTACGAAGGCCAGAAGTGCATGGACATCGCCGATGAAGGCCTGGAGCAGTTGTCGCTGCACGTCGATTCGCTGATCATCATCCTCAACGAAAAGCTCGAAGAGATTTATGAAGACGAGAGCATGCTCGAATGGATGCAGCACGCCGACGATGTGCTCAACAATGCGGTAGCCGGGATTGCAGAGATCATCAACGTGCCGGGCCATATCAACGTCGACTTCAATGACGTGAAAACGATCATGGGCGAGCAAGGCAAGGCGATGATGGGAACGGCCACCGCTTCCGGCGTGGACCGCGCGCGCATCGCAGCCGAGCAGGCGGTTGCCTCGCCTCTGCTGGACGGCATCGACCTGTCCGGCGCGCGCGGCGTGCTGGTCAACGTCACCGCCAGTCGCGGCTTGAAGGGTAAGGAAATCAAGGAAGTCATGGCAGCGGTGCGCGCGTTTGCGGCGCCCGACGCATCGATCGCGCAAGGGATCGCGTACGACGATTCGATGGGCGACGAGATCCGCGTCACCGTGGTCGCAACCGGCCTTGGCCGCGCAAAGAAGGCGATGCAGCTGGTGCAGACCCCGATGCTGCGCACCGGCACCCATAACAGCCCGCTGATGGCGAACGCTGCGATGAACGGCATGACGCCCTCGAGCGGGATGTCGATGGGTGGCGGCATGGCTACGCCGGCCGGTGGCAGCAGGGCGCCCGACGTATGGCGCCGCGAGCAAGCATCCGAGCAAGTGCTGGCGATGCAAAAGAACGGCATGGAAACCTACGACATTCCTGCGTTCTTGCGCAAGCAGGCAGACTAAACGCTGGAGCGGGCTGCCCGATTCATCGGGCAAGTCCTGGTTTTGGAATGGAGCGATTCGCTTACGCGATGTCGCTCCATTTTTTTATGCTTAAAAATATGGCGACCGGGCCGGTTGCCTTACAGTTTTAGATGGACTAGACTTAGTCCATCTGTCGCTGGAGGGTCTCATGCCAATAATGAACATACATGAAGCAAAGACGCAG
>JANPCW010000943.1:0-1506 GCA_031431155.1 Janthinobacterium sp.
ATTTCGCATGAACTGAAAACGCCACTGGCGGCGCTGCGCGAAGGGGTCGCGCTGCTCGAGGATGAAGTGGTGGGCGAACTGACCCACAATCAGCGCGAGGTGGCGCGCATCCTGCGCGAAAACACACTCTCGCTGCAGACCCAGATCGAGGATCTGCTGCGCTATAACGCTGCCACCTTCGATGCGCAGCACCTGGACCGCAAGCCGGTTCAATTGCTCGCCTTGCTGGATCGAACCATCGAGAGCCAGCGCCTGCAATGGCAGGTGCGCGGGCTCAAGGTGCAGGTCCAAGGCGAGGCCGAACCGATCGGGGCCGACGCCGGCAAGCTCGCCGTCGTACTGGGGAACCTGTTGTCAAATGCAGTGCGCTTTAGCCCCGGCGGCGGTGCAATCGACTTCACA
Source organism: Janthinobacterium sp. (assembly GCA_031431155.1). Classification (GTDB taxonomy): domain Bacteria; phylum Pseudomonadota; class Gammaproteobacteria; order Burkholderiales; family Burkholderiaceae_D; genus JANPCW01. Next base: position 403 of record JANPCW010000943.1, read on the forward strand.
CTGGCGCGCCACGCCGGGCAGTTGCAGCTCGACTGCATCGACCAGGGGCCCGGGATTGCCGCGCTTGACGCCGGGCGCGTGTTTGAACCGTTCTATCAGGGGGAACGCCAGCCTGCCGGCGCGCGCCACGGCAATGGGATCGGCCTCTCAATCGTGCGCGAATACATTGCCGCGCATGGTGGCACAATACTACTTCTGCCCTCCGCCAAGGGGGCCCATTTTCGAATTGAACTCCCCTATGAATCGTAAAATAATAACGCCAGTCATGTGCGTCCTGCTCGCAGCCTGCGCCGCACAACCAGTGGCGAAGGCGCCCGCAGTGGAGCCATTTTCGGCCCCATTTTCGGCCCCGTTTTCGGCTCCGTTTTCGGCGCCGGCGCCAGTTCCGGAAGCGGCCGCGCACGATGATGAAATAATCGGCCGCATGCTCAAGTACCATCAAGGGCTGCGCCGTATGCCGCAAGCCGATCTGGTACGCGAGTTGGCCAGTCTGGGCGCGCAAGAAAAGAGCGCGACCGCGGCGCTGCTGTCGGCCATGGTGCTGATGACCATGCGCGGCAGCGCCGAACCGGCGCGCGCGCAGACGCAACTCGATCTTGTGCTCAACGACGAAGAGCCCGAAGCGCAATTGCTGAAACCGCTGGCGCGGTTGTTGAGCGGGCACCTGGCCGAGACGCGCCGCCAGGACGAGACTGCCGATAAGCTGGGCCAGCAAGTGAAAGACGGCCAGCGCCGCATCGAGCAGCTCAATGCGATGCTAGAAGGGCTAAAGGCGATCGAACGCACGCTGCCCGCCCCCTCGCGCGCCAGCCCAGCCGCGGCCCCGGCGCCAGCCAAATGGTAAAGGATGCGCACCAGGGCGCCCACCTGATGCTGGTGGACGACGATCCCGACCTGCTGCAACTGCTGTCGATGCGCCTGACGGCCAATGGCTACCGCATCAGCGCCGTGACCAGCGCCGAAGCCGCGCTCACGCAACTGGCCATCGAGCTGCCGATGCTGGTCATTAGCGACGTGCGCCTGCCAGGGAGCGACGGTTTGGCATTGTTCCACGAAATCCGCACCCACTACCCGGCGCTACCGGTGATCCTGCTAACCGCCCAC
>JANPCW010000944.1:0-2874 GCA_031431155.1 Janthinobacterium sp.
CGATGGCGGGCACGATCGCGCTCGGCGAGTCGCCGGAAGGGGTATCGATTTCCCGCGATGGCCGCTGGGTCGTGGCCGCGGTCGAGGAAAAAAATGAAATTGCCGTCACCGATACCGCCACCAATGCGCTGGCTTTTTCGATCAAGGTGCACGGAAAAAATCCCGAGCATGCCGTCTTCAGCCCAGACGGGCGCAACATTTTCGTCAGTGCGGAGGAAGGCGACGCGGTCGATATCATCGATTTCGCAGCCCGCAAGCAAGTCGCGCAAGTGCCGGTCGGCGCCCGTCCGCGCGGCATCGGCTTTTTGCCCGACAGCAGCCGCGCGTATGTCGCAACCGAAAACAGCAACGAAGTGTATGTGATCGATGCCCGCACATACAAAATCGTCACGCGCATCAAGGCCGGAAAACGTGCCAATGGCGTCGCGGTGCATCCGGACGGCAGCCGGGTGTATATTTCCAATGGCGCCGACGCGAACGTGTCGGTGATCGACACCGCCACCAATCTCATCATCGCAACCATCCCTGCCGGCCAGCGTCCGTGGAACATGGCACTCACGCCAGACGGGAAAAAATTGTATGTTGCCAACGGCCGCTCCAATAGCGTGTCGGTGATCGACACGGCTCAGAACGTGAAATTGCGCGACATCGATGTCGGCAAATTGCCGTGGGGCGTCGTGATCAAATAAGCTCTGCGTGCTTAATATCAACTTGGCTGATGTTGCCACTTCTCAAGTCGTACCTTTTGACCTTCACGCCATGCGATATACGGGATAGCTATCGCCTGGCGTTACGCCTTATCCATGCCGACTATAAATAAAAGAGACAAATCCATGCCACCGTTTCGCCACCCTCTGCGATTAACCCTGCTTGCGGCCGTTGCCGCTTCCTTCGCACCGGCCGTCCATGCGGCCGACGTTCTCCCCGGTGGCAGCGCGCCCGCCGCGCCGGCCACCCCCCCTGGAGCGGTGGTTGTGGTGACCGGCAGCCGGGTCGACCATACCAGCTTCGACATGCCAGCCTCGATCGACGTGCTGGAACTGGAACGGATCACTGAAGGCCAGGCGCGAGTCAACGCGTCGGAAGCGCTGGCGGCGGTGCCGGGGCTGGTGGTGCAGAACCGCCAGAATTATGCGCAGGACTTGCAGATTTCTTCGCGTGGTTTCGGCGCCCGTTCCGCATTCGGCGTGCGCGGCGTGCGCCTGTTGACCGACGGCATTCCCGCCAGCATGCCTGACGGACAAGGCCAGGCGGCAACCTTCAATTTGGATATGGCCGAGCGCATTGAAGTGCTGCGCGGGCCTTTTTCCGCGGTATACGGCAACCACTCGGGCGGTGTGATCCAGCTCTTCACGCGCGACGGCCAGGGTGCGCCATCGATCGACGTCAGCGTACTCGGCGGCAGCGACGGCACCTGGAAAACCGATCTCAGCGCGCAAGGCAAACCGGGCGCGCTCGGCTACGTGCTCGATGCGTCGCGTTTTCGCACCGATGGCTTTCGCGACCACAGCGCCGCCACCCGCGACCAGGCGTATGCCAAGATCACGAGCAAGCCCGATGCTGACAGCCGCCTGATGCTGGTGGCCAACGGGCTGCGGCAGCACGATACGCAAGACCCGCTCGGCGTGAAATTTAGCACCTTCCAGCGCGACCCGCGCGCGGTGGAAACAACAGCTGTCAGCTCCAATACCCGCAAGAGCATCGATCATCAACAGCTGGGCGCGACCTACGAGCGGCGCTTCGGCAGCGACAGCCTGTCGCTGACCGCATATGCCGGCAACCGAAAAGTTATCCAGTACTTGGCCATTCCGTTCAGCGCCTTGCCGGTCATCCGCGGCTCCGGCGGCGTGATCGATTTCGACCGCAATTTCGCCGGCATCGATACCCACTGGAGCGGGGTGCGCCAGCTGGCAGGCGGCAGCCTGACCACCACCCTCGGCATCGACTATGGCCGCTCAACCGACGATCGCCAGGGCTATGAAAACAACTCTGGCATCCAATCGACATTGCGGCGCAATGAGCTTGACACCATCACCAGTCTCGATCCCTACCTGCAGACCGAATGGCAGAGCGGCAACTGGGGGCTTACAGCCGGGTTGCGTCACAGTCGGGTAAATTTCAAGGTCGATGACCGCTTCGATACGGGCGACCCGCGAAACCCTAACGACAGTGGCAACGTATCCTACAGCAGCACGACCCCGGCAGTCGGAGTCGTCTACAAGGCAAGCAAGCGCCTCAATTTGTACGCCAGTGCGGCGCGAGGGTTCGAGGCCCCGACCATGAACGAATTGTTCTATTCCCCCGGCGGGGGAGGCTTCAACTTCAACTTGAAATCGGCCCGCAGCAAACATGTGGAAGTGGGAGCCAAGGCACTGCTGGGCAGCGAGACGCGCGTCAATGTCGCGCTGTTCCAGGTGCGCACCGACGATGAACTGGTGGTCGATCCCTCCAGCGCCCAGGGCCGCACGAGTTTCAGAAATGCCAGCAAGACCCTGCGCCGGGGGGCCGAACTGTCGCTCGACACCGCGTGGCAGCACGGTTTTTCCGGCCGACTGGCGCTGACCGCATTGCGCGCCGTGTATGACCAGGCCTTCAGTAGCGTGCCGGCAGGCAAACGGCTGCCAGGCATCCCTGGCGCCAATCTGTACGGTGAACTGGCATGGAAGGATGCACCGTCCGGCTTGAGCGCGGCGCTCGAGGCGATCGCCAACGCCAAGGTCTATGTCGAGGACAACAATACCGAAACGCCGGCCCCCGGCTATGCGATCGCGAACCTGCGCCTCGGTGCCGAGCAACGTGCCGGCGCCTGGCGCCTGAAGCAATTCGTGCGCGTCAATAACCTGTTCGACCGCAGCTACATCGGCTCGGTGATTG
>JANPCW010000945.1:0-2368 GCA_031431155.1 Janthinobacterium sp.
GCGCCGCCATTTCAAGAATGCTCGACAGTTATCGGAAAATCAGGGATAGCGCCAGCGAGCACCTGTTTTCCATGTTGTATGGCAGTAAGTGACCTGGCCTGTGCCGCGCTCTTTATCGTTTGACACAAGGGGGCTCCGAACGAGTTTCGGCCGCGGCCGCTGGAACCGCTTATTGCATCAAAACCATTACTTCTTTCGAACGATAGCAACAATTCCGACAACAATTAGAATCACGACTAGGAGCATCCATATTCCGCCGCCCCCGCCCATATTCGCGCCCCAGCTTCCCATCCAGTCGCCTTGCATCATGGCCATTACCTCACTTGTTATGCTTCCTGTCGAGTTTGCGACAGCTTGCATACTTGTTTCCAAACACCTGGCGGAGCATGTTGCTCCGCCAGCATTCTTAACATAAATTGAAGGGCTATTTATCGAGCTGGTCGCGCATTGCTTTCACCTTGCCGTGCGTTTGTTTAACGTTTTGCAACTGGCGCTCGACTATCTCGCGTACGGGAGCGGGCAGGGTTTCATCGAGCGCTTTTTTATATTCCTTGATGGCATAATCCTCGCCGGTTTCGGTCGCCGCCAAAATGGCATGGTCGCCGCCGCCCAATGCTGATTTGAGATCCATCCAGCCGCGATGCAGTGCGCCCGCAATGGTTCCCGTGTTTTCGGGCTCGCTGCCCAATGACTGCACCAGCGGTTGAAGTTCGCCGACGAACTGGGCTCGGGAGCGGCTCTGTTCAAGGAGGAACGTTTTAATCTGCGGCGCCTCGATTTTTTCAGCAGCTTCCTGGAAGCCTTTCTGGCCGTCGCGGTTGACTTCAATCAGACTGTTCAATGCACTGATCACTTGATCCGGTTTCGTAACAGGTTGGCTCATAATAGTTCCGTTCGTTTCATTGATGCCGCGTTGCCACGGCTGATTAAATAAGGCAGCGCTCCCAAAAGCCGCCACCGTCGATTGGTAACGTCATTACGCCACGCTACCAAGATAAGAATCTACGCTGACATACTGTCAACGTCTGTGTGAGAACGAACATAAGCTTGTCGGGTGGTCTATTTCAATATGAACGGATGGCAACAGGTCGGTCTGCCGAAAAATAATAATGTTCGGTAGCGTACGGACGCTTATCAAGCGCCGTATCTACACTGAAATATATTGAAATTTCTCAGGTGAACTATTCCAGTGGCTGCGGGCGCGCCTGACCCTTGCCACACTGTCATTTACATTTTCGCCTAAGACATGCCTAGGCAACCTTGGCAATCAAAAGTTGCTCGTAACCCGGCCTTAAATTATTTAAAACCAAAGGAAAAACACTGTGAAAACCTCGATACTCGTTGCCGCAATTCTCGCCGGCGCCGTGTCCGCGCCAATGGCATTTGGTGCCGAACTCAAAGTCAAAGCGCTGTCCCCAGCCGAAGACGCGACCGAGAAAACCGTGCTGATCGGACGCTCGGTAGCCGGCAACATGATCGTCACCCTGGAGATCGAAGCTGCGAAAGGCATGTGGATGCCGATGGGCAATCCGCCTAAATGGATGGAGCACCCAGTGGGCAAGGGTGAACTGTTTCACCTCGAAGTCAAGCCGGTCGATCCCGGATCCAAGACGCGCATCGCTTATGCCGATGTCAAGTTCAGCGCGGTGAACATGGACAACAAGAAGAAAGTGTCGGGCACCCTGCATCCGATGTGGGGCGGCAGCGGGCTGCATTACGCCTATAACAGCGCGCTCGCTGGCGACGGCGCCTACCAGGCAATGGTCACTGTGGGAGTGCCGGCATTCGGGCGCGATGCAAAGACCAAGGACATGTGGATGAAACCGGTGAGCGCCAAATTCCACTTTAAGCTCGCGGGCAAGAAACTCACGGAAGTGACAGAGCCCGCGTCCGAGCCAAAGTGATCGTGCCAACGGCTTCTTTTCTTGCCTGGCGCAACGGGCCGAGATCGACTCGACCTGTCAATCCTTGTAGATCAATCAACGAACCACAATTTTTTTACTCCTAAAGAAAACACTACTATGAAAACATCAATATTCACTGCCACTCTCCTTGCCTGCGCCCTGTCGGCACCGATCGTATCGGCACAAGACAAATCCGCACCCGCCAAGCCGGCGATGCGCATGGATATGCACAATCAAACGTCCCAGATGGAAGGCAGCATGAAAGAAATGCAGCAACAGATGGAGAAAATACGCGGCACCAGCGACCCAAAGGAACGCGAGAAGCTCTTGAAAGAGCACATGCAAACCATGCAAGAGAACATGAAAGCGATGATGGCGCTGCAGGAACAGACCACGCGCCTGCATCAGCAGTTCCTTGACAGCCAGGCCGACGCGCAACGTTCGCTGCATTTCCTGCTCGAACA
>JANPCW010000946.1:0-3024 GCA_031431155.1 Janthinobacterium sp.
CACCTTGGTGGTCGATGGCGGCCAGCATCTGGTGCCGCTGCCACGCGACGTGATGTTCATCGCTACAAGCTAGTCACACTAATTGCGGGAAAGAGTGAAGCGAAACAGTACTCTGTCCCCAACAGTCAAACTAATTGCGGGAAAGAGTGAAGCAAAGCGGTACTCTGTCCCCAACAAATATAAGGTTAAACCATTATGTTGTCCGCCCTGTCCCACCCCCGTCTGACCGATTGCCGCCGACTGTTCCTGCGCAACTATGAAGTGTTGATCAATATCGGCGTGCACGACTTCGAAAAACGCGGCGAACAGCGCGTCCTGATCAACGTCGACCTGTACATCCCGCTGGCGCTGTCGACTCCGAAACAAGACAATCTGGCCGAGGTGCTCGACTACGACTTCATGCGCGAAACCATCGCCAGGCGCATGGCGCTCGGCCACGTCCATCTGCAGGAAAGCCTGTGCGACGACGTGCTGCGCGCGATGCTGGCGCACCCGATGGTGCGCGCGGTGCGGGTCTCGACCATGAAGCCGGACGTGTATCCCGACTGCGAAGGCGTGGGCGTGGAAGTATTTAGCATCAAGGAAGACGTATGAGCGCCGCAGCACTGATAGAAGCGCAACCGGAACTGGCCGGCGCCCGGCAATTCGAAAAGACCGCGCACGAAAATAACAAGCTGCACAAGCGCCTGTGCCGCCTGGTCGGGCAGGCGATCGGCGACTTCAACATGATCGTAGAAGGCGACAAGGTGATGGTCTGCCTGTCCGGCGGCAAGGATAGCTACACCCTGCTCGACATCTTGCTGACGCTGCGCGAGCGCGCGCCGATCAACTTCGACATCATCGCCGTCAACCTGAACCAGAAGCAACCGAACTTCCCGCCCGAGATCCTGCCGGCTTACCTGACCAAACTCGGCGTACCGTTCCACATCGAGAACCAGGACACTTACAGCATCGTCAAGCGCGTTATCCCGGAAGGCAAGACCACCTGCTCGTTGTGCTCGCGCTTGCGGCGCGGCATCCTGTACCGGGTCGCCGACGAACTGGGCGCCACCAAGATCGCGCTCGGCCACCACCGCGACGACATCCTCGAAACCTTCTTCCTGAATATGTTCTTCGGCGGGAAGCTCAAGGCCATGCCGGCCAAGCTGCAGTCCGACGACGGTAAGCATATCGTGATCCGTCCGATGGCGTATGTGAAGGAAGCGGACTCGGCCCGCTATGCCGAGGTCAAGCAGTTTCCCATCATCCCGTGCGATCTGTGCGGCTCGCAGGAGAACCTGCAGCGCAAGCAGATCAAGGGCTTGATGCGTGAATGGGACAAGAAATTCCCGGGCCGGGTCGACAGCATTTTCTCGGCCTTGTCGACCGTGGTGCCGTCGCATCTGATGGACCGTGGCATGTTCAACTTTACCGACTTGAAAATGGACGGCGTGGCGAGCGCGCTGGGCGATATCGCGTTCGACGACGAGCCTTGTTCGACCGTTGCAACCCTGCCGGGCACCATCAGCTTGCAGCCGGCATAAAACGTCGGCCCGCGACGAGGCAAGCCGCGCTTGCTTTCAAATCTGGGACGACGAGCTCCGCCAGGTGGGCGGCTGTCTCGACCATGCGTGGTTGTGTTGCAGGACGGCGCGTTCCTTGCGATTCAATTTGTCATGGATGGGAAAAAAAAACAGGCCCTGGCGCCAGTGGTGGACATAGCCCAGCGAACTCATATGCGCGATGAGCTCCTGTACATCGTACAGCTTGGGGGTCGGCTCGACGATGACCCGGCGGACCTGCTGCGCCTCGCGGGCAGTCAACGCCATCAGGATCTCGAATTCGGCGCCTTCGCAATCAACCTTCAGCAGATCGACCTCTCCCTGCAACCGATCGAGCACCGAATGGATTTGGAGGACTTCCACGTCGACGTATTCGTTGCTCGATGCGACCTCGGCATATAGGCTGTGACCGCCAACGTTTCTCTTGTGAATGTACAGCCGCGCGCTTCCCGCGCGGGCACCGACGGCCTTCTGTATCGGAACCACCGAATCAAGGCGATTGGCGCTTATGGTTTGTTTCAGCTGCTCGAAATTGGAGGGAAACGGCTCATAGCAGACAACGCTGCCGGACGGGAACAACTGCTTCATGCGCAAAGCGAACAGACCCGTATTGGCGCCGATATCCAGGATGACCGGATCGGATCGATCAATCGTCACATCATAACAACCATCAACAAATATCTCCTTGTATATGAACAGGGTCATGAACTCCCGCACGGGGATCACGCGACCGTCTTTCAGGGCCAGCATGATGGCGGCCGAGGAAAGCCTGGGGATCAGTTTGCGCAACGCCGCCCAATAGAACTGCATAGGGGAGCGCAATGCGTGCGAATGCTTGCCATAGTCACACTCGGCGAGATGAACTGACCGAGCGCCCATTTCAATCTCCAAGACACCTCAGCTCCCCTTTAAGATCTTCCCAATTACGCATTCGTCACAATGCCATGAAAATTGTCAGCGTGTACATCAACGATCGAAACGTAAGCGCACGAGCCATCAGATCGCGTCGTGCGAGTTGCCATCGGCACATGAAGATCCACCGAGCAGATCATTTTGCAGTCCGACTGTTGAAATTTCGCCATGGCTTGAGGGAATCATGCGCCGTCCGGTCACGGATCGTCAACGTGGCATGATAGGCAATCCGGACTTGAACGGCGAAACCATCGGTACCGGAAAGCTGGTGATCGATATCATGCCGAGACGGCTGCAATTGAACCGGCGTATGCCGAGGTTGGACTCAGGCTCGCTGTTGCCGACGTGTCGGCCTATTCGTACCCGGCCGGGGCCACTCAAATAGCACAGGAATGCGTACCGATTGCGCTTTCCGCCACTGGGAACTTCCCATGTGGCGGAAACCGCTTCAGCTCTTTCAGGCCGCTTGCGGGGTCGTTCCCGTTGGCGTTGCCGGCGCATTGAAGGCGGCGATCAGGCTCGCTTCCTTCGCTTTGGCAGCCTTCAAATGGCGCTCCTTGACGTGGCCATA